>CAYXEW010000059.1:0-15722 GCA_964464115.1 uncultured Verrucomicrobiota bacterium | reverse complement strand
GCTGGGCATACTCAGCTATTCGGGGCCCCCGCAGGGTTTTTCTTGCCGAAATCCGAATGCCGAAATCCAGATTTCAGCAAGTGTCTGCACAGCAGAGAATGGTGTCTGTTCCCGTCAGCTGGAACAGACACTATTCGCTGATGTTATAAAGATGGTACGAAGAGCTGAATTATTCGGAAACTTCCGCGTTGGCCGGCAGGTGAGTATCGAACAGTTTACTGTAAAACGTTTTCTTTCTCAGTCCCGTGACACTTTCCACAACCACACCATCTTTGAAGAGAACCACAAACGGAATGCCCCGCACCCCGTATTTTGATGCACTTTTGCGATTTTTGTCGACATCCAGCTTGTAGACCTGCACTTGGCCTTCGTAATCCTTTGCCAGCTCATCGAGAACGGGCGCCAGCACTTTACACGGACCGCACCACGTGGCATAAAAATCAACAGCCACCAACCCCTGCGCGCCCTCAATTTTTTCCGCGAATTCGCTGTCCGTTACGTGGGTTACAAGCTCTGAAGAACCGTCGGCACGGAACACATTGAAACCAACTATTACCGCTGTTGCAATGAGTACAATCTTGGCATATTTTTTCATGACATTTTTTCCTGCTTTTTGATTATTATTTAAACAATTTGAACGTAGCACACCTTTACAGAACAAGCAAAAGATCCGCTGTCATTTTTGTGCAAGCAATTCCAATGCGTGACTGCGGGCCGCATCAGATGAAGGGCTGCCGCCCAGCATGCGCGTCACCTCGTGAACGCGCTCATCATGCTCCAGTTGCCTGACTTCAGAAATGGTCCGGCCATCTTTGACATACTTGGATACGGCATAATGTACATCCCCATGAATAGCCACTTGGGGTAAATGTGTGATGCAAATCACCTGGTGACTGCCGGCGATGGCCGATAATTTTGAACCCACGGCATGCCCCATCTCACCGCCAAGATTTGCATCAATTTCATCAAAAACGAGAAGGGGTATTTGATCGTGCTTGGCCAGCACCGTCTTTGTCGCCAACATCACGCGTGATATTTCCCCGCTCGATGCGATCATTCTCAGCGGCTTCATCTCTTCGCCCAGATTGGGGGCAAAACCAAAATCCACCACATCGAGGCCCGACGGAAGGGGGTCCGCTTTTGCTATGTGGACCCGAAACTCCCCATGTGAAAAACCGAGGTGCTTCAACTCTTCTGTTACGGCCATACTGAGTGCTTCGGAAACGGCCGTTCTTTTTTCCGACAGGAGCATTCCCTGTGCCAAGACTTGTTCATGGGCCACCTCTGTTTCTCTTTCAATGGCCGCCATTCGCTCTCGCGAAGAAGATAATTCCTGCAACTTTTGACAGGCCTCTTCATGTTGGACAATAAGACCGGCCACATCCGTTTTGTATTTGCGCTGAAGATGCTGATACAGGGACAACCGCTCATCGAGCCAGGCCAGGCGGGCGGCATCTGCGTCGATATCCCCCACCCTCCTGTTGATCGTGGCGCTCAGTTCCTGCAGTTGTATGGCGGAAGACTGCAGCTCCTGCTGCCACACTTCCGCCTCGGGTAGTATGGATGAAAGTTCACCCATCTGGCGGGATAGCTGCGTCACGCGATCAAACAAGGCGTCTTCACTCTCCGTCAGCATCTGCATGGTGCCGCCGGCCAGCTCCATAATGCGCTGCGCATTTCCGGCCACGGCATGCTCCGCCGATACGTCGACCGCCTCATCTTCACTTATATGGGCTTCCTCCAGTTCCTGCACTTTGTAGGTCAGCCGGTCTATTTTCTCTTCGAGGTCTTCTTCCTCTTCGATCAGCTCCTCTTTTTGCCGCAGGAGATCCCTCCATGCCCGGTAGGCTCCGCAATAGGCATCGCGATCAGCCTCAAGGTGTCCAAAGGCATCGAGAATATATAACTGAACAGCCGGGCGAAGCAGCGATTGATGCTCATGCGGGCCATGCATGTCGACCAGCACATCTCCCAGCCGGCGAAGACCCTGAAGCGTAACGGGACTGTCGTTGACCAGGTTCTGACCGCTGCCCTCCGCTTTCACAATGCGGCGAATAACCAGCTGATCTTCTTCGCAAGCCGGCAAACCCAGTTCATCCAGTAAACGGTTTACCGAATCGGGGTTGTGCATACGAAAGACCGCCTCGACACCGCAGGCCTCTTCCCCTGTACGAATGAGTGTTTTATCGGCGCGCTCACCCAGCAAGAGACTGAGCGCCCCCATCAGAATAGATTTACCGGCACCCGTCTCGCCCGTAATAATATTGAGGCCGCTATGAAACGGTATGGTGATATTCTCCACCAAGGCCAAATTCTTGATTCTCAACTGCGTCAGCATGAAACTCAGATAACAGAAACAGGGGTCGGGCTCAAGATTGCAGTTGATATTTCAAAGACTCTTCCCGGCATCGGGCAAGCATAGACAGGCTTCTGCACAGTGGCGAAGCGCGCCGGGGGGTGCGAAGGTTGGTGGCGGGACGGGGGCTCGAACCCCGGACCTAAGGCTTATGAGTCCTCCGCTCTACCGACTGAGCTATCCCGCCATCACGGTAAGGACTGAAAAACCTAAGCAATCAGCCCTCTTTTGTCAACAGTTCACCCTGACAACTTTTGCAGTCATTTTTTACGATTTTTATCTTTGCGTATGAGGGGCTGTCATTGACATTGCTCCTATGAATAAAAACACAACTGCACCCGTCGTCTGCCTGATCAACCTCGGCTGCGCCAAGAACACGGCGGATTCCGAACGCATTCTCGGGCAACTTGTAAGCGCGGGCTTTATGATTGCCGAAAGCCCGGCCGATGCCGACCTCTGCCTGGTAAACACCTGCGGCTTTATCAATGAAGCCCGGGAAGAATGTAAAGCCGTGCTGCATGAAATACAGCAGTTCAAACAGGCCGGAAAGCTGCGGGCCGTAATAGCCCTGGGCTGCATGGTGCAACAGGCGGAAAACGTGCCTGAACACCATGCTGTACTGGCAGAGGCCGACAGCCGGATAAGCTTTTTCGACTATCCCCGTATCGCCGAGCGATGCAGGCAGGCGCTGGAGACGGGCGGAACCAGCCCCGCCTTCAACCGCATAGGAAGCAACACAGCTCTCTCACACGAAGCCTTTCTCCTTTCACCACGGCTGCGCATTGGCGCCGCGCATACGGCTTATTTGAAAATTTCTGAAGGCTGCTCTCACCAGTGCCGTTTCTGTACGATACCGGCCATCAGGGGGCCTCAAGTCAGTCGCTCAATAGACGATATCATGCAGGAAGCGCGCGAACTGATCGAGCTCGGCGCACGGGAAATCAATCTCATCGCACAGGATACGACCCGTTACGGGCACGACTTGTACGGCAGACCCGTTCTGCCCGACCTCCTGACCGAACTGACCACCCTGCCTGAAGATACCTGGATTCGCCTGATGTACGCTTACCCGAAATTTCTTTCCGACGAAATTCTCCATATACTCGCCAGCGATTCGAGATTCTGCCCCTATATCGATATGCCGCTTCAGCATATTGCCGACCCCGTCTTGAAACGGATGGGGCGACCCGGCACGGATGAAACGCGCGGGCTCCTCGAACGCATTCAAACCGCCATGCCGAAGGCCGCCATCAGGACGGCTTTCATTGTCGGTTTTCCTGGGGAAACAGATGAGCAGTTTGAAGAATTGCGGTCATTTGTCAAAGAGGGCTGGTTTATGCACATGGGGACTTTCACCTACTCCCACGAACCCAACACCCCGGCCGGAACATTGGAAGACACTATCCCTCAGGCAGTAAAAAATGATCGCGCGGAGCAGCTCATGCTCGACCAGCGTGAAGTTTCAAAAGCAAAAATGGCCTCTTTTGCCGGAGCGGAAATTGAAGTCATGCTGGATACACCGGCCGACGGTCTGCCATCCCGGGCAACATGGATCGGGCGCACCAACTGGCAGGCCCCCGAAATTGACGGTAAAATCTATGTGGTGACAGATGGTGAACACGAACCCGGAGAACGCTTGAAAACAGAGGTGATTGAAACGCTGGAATATGATCTGGTGACCGTACCCGTCTAAATCAGCGTCAGCAATTGTTGTAAATCAGATACGGTAGCCGAGGGTTCAATGGCTATGCACCGTTCATCGTCTTCTCTTAAACGCAGAGAACGTTGGTCGCCGGCAAAAAGAACCGTCAGGCACCCGGCATTAGATGCCGTCCATATATCGTTCAGCATATCATTCCCGACATAGACCGTTTCCTGTGGCTGTATATGGTACTGTGTATTCAGTCTTTCCAGAATTCCGCTGAAAAGAAGGGGGGACGGTTTAGACTCGCCTAACTGAAAAGACCATGCCTGCAGATCGAAACGAAAGCCCAGCTCTTCCACCGTCGCACCAAAAAGTGCTTCCATGATCGGGGGCGTATAATATTGTGCGTTGGATACAATACCTGTGATCAGCCCCGATGCGTTGATGGCCGTCAGGACATCCCCCGCCCCAGGCATAGGCCAGACAGGATTTACCCTGCATTCGTACTCCATACCGAGCTGTTCAATTTTCTCGGCAGATACACTCAGCTTCATCTCCCCGACTACTTCACTCCAGACGGCTCGGATGTCAACTTCCGGCGACACAGAACCAGCCCGGCGCCTACTCTCCTGATGCTTTTCTATCGTTTGACGTAACAGGAGAACCCCCTGCTCAGCCTGCCCGCGGGTACATTTCAAACCCAGGCTCGACATAGCTTCGAGCAACAGAGCCGCATTATCCTGCTTCATGGCAGATCCCACATCACCGGAGCCGGAAATGAGCAGGGTCCCATATATATCAAATAAAACGGCCTTCACTCCTGCCAGTTTATGGAGCCGACTGGCACAGCCGCTCTCAACGGGATGGAGCGGCTTTGAAAGCTCTTTAATGCGCTGTATTCGTTTCTTCATGAAGTCCTCAACAAATGAAAACGTGACGGATCGGTAAATGCATCCAGTATTTTCCGGGGATCCGCATACTCCAGCGTCTCGTCCGATGAGTGGCACAGCTTTTCGTATCGGCCCGACAGTTGATCGCCATATTGCTCAATACCGAACCCCCCCGAAATGACCTCACACTGCCGGCGGATGAAATCCCGATCGGTCCGGACACCCTTCCAAAGTGACCGATCAAGTTTTTCATGGCAGGCTCTTTCAATCACGGCCTCCTGAAACGGTTCACTCAGGCGGCCAAAATCTACCCACTCCCCACGTACTGCAGAGAAAAGGGCCTCCTCCACATCGGCATCCCTACACGTCCGTCCGTAGGCCGATAACGAATGCTTGAGACCACTGGTAACCGCTTTTTTAAACGCAGTCAGATCGATCCATTCAAGGGGAATTTCCAGGCGATCATACAAGTGCTCCAGACAAATGCCGGCATCCCTGAAATCGTTGGTGATTTCAGGCAGATCGCGACCCAGCAGCAGTTTGTGAGTCAACCACGGTTCGAGAAAAGCCAGACCAAATCCTTCCGCAACACTCGTTGTAACCAGAGCTCTGGCCGTATGCACCATCTGGTCAAACGGTATCGTCGCGCGATTACCCAGATCAAAAAAAACGGGCAACCTCAAGTTGCCAGCAAACGCTACCCAGCGATCATACACCGGACGGGCTGCAGGGTTCTCCGGGGCCAGCGTTGTGCCAAACCATTCACCCTCCTGAGCCAGGGCTGACCACAGAATAAATTCGCCGAGGTTCTTTCTCCGGATGGCCCGCGTGGGATACAGATAGAGATCGCCCTGCGGCAGCCCCGGCAACGCAGTCACATCGCTTTTCGCGTCGGGCAGAGCACCCGTCACGGCATTGGGAAGATAGTGAAGGGATGACGGGGCGATGCCGGATGCCTCCAGAAACCGGTAATCCCTCCCGTTGAGCAAGGCATAATGAATGCGCGATGAGAATGGATACATCTGTGCCATTCCCTCTTCATTAAAGAAGTCTGAAAGATAGCGATAATTGGACGGACGCCCGTCCTCCGCAAAGTCATGAATCTGCAGGAGCATCGCATCGCCGTCTCGAGCCAGGCGCTGCACCAGGGCCGGCATCGTCAGATTTTTACCCAGGGCATGGTTATGGATGTGCCACACATCAGGCACCCCTCCTAACAGACTCCGCGCTTTTTCGCGAAGGGTCTGGATAAAGCGGGTCATCTGGCCGGGGTCTACATATTGACCGTAAGCCAACTCCTCGATGACCCCCACCGGAGCGCCGGGTGAGACCGTTTCGGGCAGGGCTTCCCCCGTCAGGATGCAACATGTGACGGGCTTTGAACGGAGCGATGCGAGCGCCCGCTCGACGACGCGGGTGACACCGCCGCGGCGCATATGATAATGAAGAATGGCCACCCGCATGACGTACTCAGCTAATGCCGTATTTTTTCCTGTATGCGGGAACAGAGATCATCGGTGGACGCTCCTCTTCAACGATCTCGTATTCCACCTGCTCGTACGTCTTGTCCCGGGCCTGAAACTGTCGGAGCACATTCTGCATTTCAGGAAGATCAGGAATAACACCCTGGGCCTTAGTCCTGTTTAAGAATGCCTGTAGAATGCCAAAGGCCATCTTGGCGAGATCGCGCGTCTCTTGGTTGCGATGAACGCGCTGGTCCAGATCCGTCTGCGCCAGGGCCTGCATACCCCAACGGCTGTAGACATCCATCAGGTGCGCGGTCTCTACACCGTACCCAATGGGAAAAGGCAGTTTTTCAAGGACCTCGCGACGAACGGCATATTCCCCGGAGAGCGGTTGAACAAGGGCTGTGAGTTCAGGGTAGAACAGAGAAAAAAGAGGGCGCACCAGGATTTCAGTCACGCGGCCGCCACCCGAGGGGCGCACCCCCTGTGAAAAGGCGAGCGGGCGGTCATAAAAGGCTTTCACATACTGAACCTCGGGCCGGTAAATCAGTGGGGCCACGAGGCCGTAGGCAAAGCGGGGGTGAATATTACTGATGTCGGCATCCACGTAAATGATCACATCCCCCTTGAGCTGGTAAATAGCCTTCCACAGATTTTCCCCTTTACCGCGTTTGAAACCCTGGTCGGGAAGAATCTCAGATGAAAGGTAAACATCGGCCCCGAAAGAAGAGGCCACTTCACAAGTGGCATCGGCAGAACCTGAATCGATAACGGCAATTTCATCGATCAGCGGATAACGGTCCATGAGCTCAGATTTGAAAATGATGATTTCCTTGCCAATCGTTTTTTCTTCATTGAGCGTCGGCATACACAGGGATATGGTGAGCCCCTGCTTCTCTTTTTCCTTCACCATGGCCAGAATATCCCAAAAAGCCGAATGGTGATACGTATTGGATTTGAGCCATGTTTCAATCGACATCACAACACCCCCGATCGACAGCCAGCAGAATACCGACTAGCTGGGCCAGCCCCGTGAAAATGGAGTCGACAAAAACCGTCTCATTTTCTTTCGCCAGATGGTCCGCCTTCGATATCCCCACTGTGATAGCAGGCGTTTGCTTGTCAATAAACGCGGACAGCTCCGACGTACTGGGATAAACAAAGGGATCCTGGTTCATTTTAGTGAGGATCGACCGGGTGCGCTGAACTAACGGATGGGCGAATTCTATACCCCCGGCCTCGCGCCGGGCAAAGGCGTCGACCTCCACCTTGGCTCGCGTGTTGTAGGTCACTTCATCCGCGATGTTGTGCATCGTCTTTTCGAGCTGCACGATCATCTCATCACTGTCACTCTGGATCTCAAAACTCAGGCGCGCATCGTTGGCCGCGCGATTGTATACGTTGCCGCCGGACACGGCGCCGAGTAAAATTTGTGTGGTGGGCTTTTTGGGCAGGGGTATGCTGTAGATCTTATTGATCACATCATTCAGTATGCCGATCGCGCCGCGGGCGCCGAACTGTGTCCAGTCATATTCGTCCGGCACCGAGCAGATTACATCGCCTCGCAGCATGCCGATGGACCGGTAATTCAAGCGGCCCAGACGGGCTCCTTCAACGCAAATTCCGGCTTTGATCGGCAACTCATTATTGCTCAGAAAAAAGCGAAGGCCCTCGAGATTGCCGCGGCCCAAACTCCGCGATGCCCCCATTAATATTAGGTTCGACTGCAACTGTATATCCAACAGGTTTAATATGCGGGGCAGCGAAATAGTGGCCGCCAGACCCAGGCTGTTATCGGCAATGCCCGGACCCGATATGCCATCAGGCTTGACCGTAACCGTATGATCAATTTTTCCGGAGTGCAGTGTGTCGAGATGGGCCACCATGAGTATCGCACTGTCATCCTGCTCCCCCTGCAAAATGCCGAGCGCATTACTCTGCTCATCGGTTGACGGATTCAGCAAACCCGCCTCACTGAAACGCTGTATCAGAAAATCGGCGCGGGGCTGCTCATGAAAGGTCGGTGCGGGGATTTCACTGATCATGATCAGATTGGCGAGAAAAATCTCACGCATAGCCACGAGCTTCTCCCTGTTTTGCGGGAGCTCATTGACAATCTGCTGAAATGACGCTTCTTTTTTCATAGGTCTACATATAGCGTCCATCATAGACCATCAGGTAGAGCGAAACAAACTTGATTTACCATTAGATTGACATTGGCCTGGATGTTGCACGCGTTCAACTATAGCACCGCCGCGGCGACCAGGCTGCCGAGAGGTGCCCGAATAGAGGCGTTCAGGATTTGTAGGAGAACGCTAAGCATCACAATCTGCTTGCTTTTGACAGGATTCAACTCTTTAACTGTAGCCCATGGCCAACATTGGTTTCATTTCAACCCGGTTCTCAGGAACAGATGGTGTGACACTGGAAAGTGCCAAATGGGCCCAGGTGTTATGGGACAGCGAGCACGTCAGCTACTGGTATGCCGGGTTTCTGGACCGCGACGAAACAACGTCGCTCTGCATACCGGAAGCACATTTCGGTCACCATGAGAACCTTTGGATCAATCAGCAGGTGTGGGGTAAAAACCGGCGCACACCACTCATCAGCAAACGCATTCGGGATATGGCCGAATACCTGAAAAGCACCCTCTACGATTTTACCGTTAATTTCGGAATCGACTTTCTCATTGTCGAAAATGCCCTTTCCATTCCCATGCACGTCCCGCTGGGGGTGGCTATTACGGAATTTATCGCCGAGACGCGCATTCCCACCATTGCCCACCATCACGATTTCTACTGGGAGCGCACCCGCTTTTCCATCAATTCCGTAACGGATTACCTGGAGGTTGCCTTTCCCCCGCGGGATCCCGCCATCCAGCATGTCGTCATTAACCTGGCCGCTCAGGAAGAGCTGTCATGGCGAAAAGGGGCGACATCTCTGCTGGTTCCCAATGTGTTCGACTTTGAAAACCCGGCCCCCCACATCGATGATTATGCCTCCGATGTGCGCGAGGAAATCGGCCTTTCCAAAGACGATATTATGGTCCTGCAACCCACGCGCATTGTTCCCAGAAAGGGCATTGAACACGCTATCAAGCTGGTTGAAATGATTAACGACGAGCGCTATAAACTCGTGGTTTCTCATGAAGCCGGGGATGAAGGCCTTGAGTATCGGGCCATGCTGACGGAGTTGGCGCACGAGGCCAATGTAGATATTCGCTTTATTGCGACGAGAATTGGCGAAGTCCGACACCGCGATGTTGAAGGCAAGAAAATCTATACCCTCTGGGATTTGTATCCGCACGCTGACCTGGTCAGTTATCCCAGCCTCTATGAAGGTTTTGGAAATGCCTTTCTCGAAGCCGTCTACTTCAGGGTGCCCGTCCTGATTAACCGTTACGCTATTTTTGCCCGGGATATCGAACCGAAGGGCTTTAAGACGCCAGTCATGGATGGATTCGTAACGCGAAAAATTGTCAATGAGGTAAAACACTTGGTAGAAAACAAAGAGTTTCGCCAGGAAGTAACGGAACATAATTATCATGTGGCCGCACGTTTTTACAGCTACAGCGTATTGAGGCGCGGCTTGCGGACACTCATTACCAATATTACAGGTTTGGATGACCGATGATTACCAGGATCTCCTATGAAACGTTGGATCGGATGAGCGGGCGGTTTGCCACACTCTATGGCCAGGAACAGGCAGACGCCTGTATCCGAAGGCTGGTGATGCTCGTCGGGCGATATGGCGTAGGCCTTTACGGCAACACGGACTACAGCTACTGGGACCAGGCGGACACGGTCTTGATCACCTATGCCGACAGCCTGATGAAAAAAGATGAGCCGCCGCTTGAAACACTGCACCGCTTCCTTTGCGATCATCTGCGCGGCGCGGTCAGCACTGTACATCTGTTGCCGTTTTTTCCTTATTCTTCTGATGACGGATTCTCTGTCATTGACTACCGGGAGGTCAACCCGGACTGCGGCAACTGGGACCACGTCGAACGAATCGGCCGCGATTTCAACTTGATGTTTGATCTCGTTCTAAATCACACATCCAGCCAGAGCGCCTGGATGTCGGATTACGCTCTCAACATCGCCCCGGCACGAAATTATTTTATTGAAGTCGAAGCTGGTGTTGATCTGAGCAATGTCGTGCGCCCGAGGACCTCTCCCCTGCTGACACGGTTCATGACCCGGCGCGGCGAAAAACACCTTTGGACGACGTTCAGTGCCGACCAGGTCGACCTCAATTTTGCCAACCCCGATGTGCTCTTTGAATTTCTCGATATACTCATGTGCTACATTTATCACGGCGCCCGTATTATCCGCCTGGACGCTATCGCCTACCTCTGGAAAAAACCCGGCTCGCCCTGTATCCATCTCAAGGAAACCCACGAAGTGGTTAAATTGTTTCGGGACTTCCTCAATATGATAGCGCCTTCCGTTCGCCTGTTAACGGAGACCAACGTGCCGCATAAAGAAAATGTGAGCTATTTTGGGGGCGGTGATGAGGCCCATATGGTGTATCAGTTCAGCCTGCCTCCGCTGATCCTGCACGCCCTGGTAAAGGGCTCGTCAACCTGCCTGTACAAATGGGCCAGAGCTCTGTCCCCGCCGCCTGATGGGTGCACCTACTTTAATTTCACAGCGTCTCATGACGGTATAGGCGTTCGCCCACTGGAAGGCCTCGTACCAAAAAAAGAAATAGAGGAGCTGGCGGAACACGTAAAGAAGAGAGGGGGTCACGTTTCCCGCAAAACGGATAGAGACGGCGGCGAAAGCCCCTATGAATTCAATATTGCTTATTTCGATGCGATGGGCGGCGACGCGCTCAACGAAGCCGACCATTGTAAACGCTTTCTTTGTTCCCAGACGCTGGCGCTGGCGTTTCGGGGCATCCCCGGCATTTACTTCCACAGTCTGACCGCAACCCCCAATTACCACGTCGGTGTGCAAAGAACGGGCCAGCCCAGAAGTATTAACCGCAAAAAATGGGACGACGGCGAATTGGACTCGCTGATGCAGAATGAGAAAAGTGCAACCCGTATTATATTTGATGAATATGTGCGGAGACTGAACATCAGGGCCGGTGTGCCGGCATTTCACCCCGATGCGCCTCAGGAAATTCTGTTTGTCGGAGACCTCTGTTTCTGTATTCTCCGCTATACTGATAAGAGCAATGAAAGCCTGCTCGCCCTTTATAACCTCACCGGTAAGGCTCTGAGCGTGGATGTGGGGCCACACCGTGACAACCCCCGCTTCTCTGATGAGGGGCGAGATCTGCTTACCGGTAAAACCGTTTTGTTGAACCGGCACGTGCCGTTGGAATCCTACCAATCCATGTGGTTAATCATGAATCGATCAGGCTAAGTTGAATCCGTTATTGTAAGTTTCACACGGGACCGTTATACTGGATGCATGAAAAATATATTGGCAGCTGTTGATTTCTCAGATGTGACCGCTGGCGTCCTTAAAAATGCGCGGCACCTCGGACGTATGGAAAATGCTAACGTGTGGATCCTGCATGTTGCTGCACCTGATCCTGACTTTATAGGATATGAACCGGGCCCACAGACAGTGAGAAACTCAAGAGCAGAACAACTTCAGAAAGAGCACCGGGAGCTGCAGGCCATGGCCGAACAGTGCGCGCGAGAGAATGTCGCGGCTGAAGCACTTCTCATTCAAGCACCGACCGTTGATGGGTTGCTTCAGGAAGCTGCCAGACTTAATATTGAACTGATCATCATGGGCTCTCACGGCCATGGTGCCATTCACAAGGCCTTAACCGGAAGCGTATGCGAAGGCATACTGAGAAAGGCAAACTGCCCTGTGCTGGTGGTCCCCGCCCGCCACTATGCCTTGTGATCGCGGTCCGGCGCGGCACTGGAATGTGTGGCATGTTGGCTGCCGGATACAGGATCAACAAATCAGGCTGACAGATCCGCATCATTGCTTGAACAGGACAGAATAGTGGTAGGCATGGACTTCAGCCACAGGTCCATTCGCTCGTAAAACTCATTCTCTGCATCTTCTGCCGGAGGCGTAAACCCTGCAAAGAGTAAATCGGCTGCCCGCGAATGGGTGTAGAGTACCGTCTCAAAAGGTTCATTAGAAACAACCACCACCGGCTCGGCCTCAACGCGCGCGGAAGCCAGAATCTGTTCCAGATCCTGTTGGGAAGCCGCCCGGCCCGCCTCATCCCGAATAAGTCGTAACAGACGGATCCGCGTCCGGCGCCAATCAATATTGTCTTTGAGAAGCCCTGCCAGAATCAACATCAGGGAACCGTTTTCGCGGCCGCGCCACCAGACATCGACCCGGCGGTTCAACCTCGAGGCTTCCGGTAAGCCAGCATCTATGATACAGAGAATGCTCTTTCCGAGCATCCGTATATCCCGGGTATGTTCAAAAAACGGGTGAATGCGCTCCTGCTGGTGAGGCCACCCCATGATCACTGTATTCGGCTTTATGGGGCCGATGGAGTGAGCCTGTACCAGGAGGCGCAGGCCTTCATCCATATTGGTTGCGATAACCGCTTCGGGCACCGCATCCAGCTCATACTTTTTTAGCATTTCCGACATCACCCTGATCGCCGTTTCTCTCATCGGCGCCGCCAGGGAGAGATCACCTTCCAGCACTTTGGCCACCGTTACAAGCCCCCGGCCCGAACCTTCCAGACAGTCCCCCAGTTTCAACAGGGTTAAATGAGCCTCCTCGCGACCGGATAAAACCAGAAAAACGGGCCTCCAGTTTTTGGGGTTTACAGGCGGCATGGCCCTCAGGCGCTGTAAGTGGCGGACCGTCAGACTGAACTGAAAACCGCGGCGGGCATCACCAAAAGAGGCCCGGTACTCCCTCCCGGCAATGTAAAAATAGAGCGCCGCCAGCACGACAAATGAGACGATGGCCGCTGCAACATCAATCAGCAGCATCACGGCCAGACAGGCAAAGGCACCCACAAGTGAAGTGCTCCAATGATAAAACCTGAAGCGGGGGCGGAAAGACGGGTTCCCCGAAAAGGCTTCCACAAAGGCCGCGAGGTTTATCATGCCATAGGTGCATAAAAAAAACATAGCGATGACAGAGGCCACCACGTTAAAGGCGCGAGAGGCATCTGCAAACGAAGCATAGACCATGATGAGCAGTGAAAGAATCGTCGTCAGCAGCAGCGCCATACGAGGTTCATCTCCCTTTTCAGACCCGTGCCTAAAAGGTTTTAAGAAAGGAAAAATATGGTCGCGGGCCAGGGCCTGCAGAACCCGCGGAGCCCCCATCATGGAACCCATGGCACTCGATATCGTCGCCGCATAAACCCCCGCCATAACAAGAAAACCTGTTCCCAGCAGCGCATTCTGTAGCAACATGAGATAAGGTCGCTCAATCAGATCCACCCGCGTCTGGGAACCGCCACTCAAAAAAATCTGTGTCAGATAAATCACAAAACCGACACCGACGGCCAGCAGCGTTCCCTTTACCAGTGAACGGGCCGGGTCCTTCAGGTTGCCGGACATATTGACGCCGGCGAGGATACCCGTTACCGCTGGAAAATAGATCGCAAAAACAACCCAGTAGCTGAAGTTTTCAGTGTAGCTCGGAGATAAATTGGACTGTAACTGACCCGGATCAAACAGAAGCAGGGAGCCGCCTAAAAAGGAGACGAGAGATAACGCCAGTACGATCAGCACCACGAACTGGGTTCTAACCGCCCATGATGCACCAATGCAGTTAATAAGGAAAAGCAGGATGGTGACACCGACATTCAGCCAAAGCAAATACTGCTGCAGGAAAGGAAATGATCCCGCCAGTGCTTCAGTAAAACCCAGCACGTAAAACGGCACCGAGAGGGCTTGGGCGAGAAATAGCGTTAAACCAATGGCCCCCCCAAATTCAGGGCCGAGTGAGCGTGAAATGAGAAAGTAGGCCCCGCCAGCTTTTACCGGCGTATTCGTGGCCACCGCTCCAAGTGAAAAAACGGTCAGCAACGTAATTCCTTCCGCCGCTAAAAGCATGGTGAGTGTGTGAAATACTCCGGCTTGACCGATAATAAACCCCGCCCGCATAAACATGATGACGCCGAGAATCGTCAGAATCGACGGCGTGAAAACACCACTGAAGGTGCCAAATTTATTCTGTTCTGAGGCGTGCATGGATGCCTGCATAACACAGCTCAATCAGCCCTGAAAGAAAAATAATCACGCTTTGCATGAACCTTTATTCGGGTTAAATGCCGGCTGTGAATGAGCTGTGCGATTCGCTGCGGGCCAACGGCTCATTCTAAGTTCAACCTGTACCACTGCTTTCAGCATGTTGGCTGCCGGATACAGGATGAAGCCAGCCAAAACCTCACTGCATGCAGCGAGGCCGGGACGACGGCGTACAGTTCGCACGCTTGGGTCTTCCGTAGAATCTGTGGGTCAAGAGATGCGCCTGTGCCCTTGATCGTGCAAGGGAGATAGGTGTGTACGAGTAGGTGTAAGAGTTATGTTATTTGCGATTTCCACGCCACGAGCATTCGCACGACATCGGCGAGGACACCCTTGCCCTCATGAGACGTCGTCGAACTGTGATATCATCATCGAATCCCGTACTCTTACACCTACTCGTACACCCTAATCTCTCCCTATCTATGCCCAGAAAATATCGCTACGAGATATTTCCGACCCTTCGATCCGCTATTTCCCAACATTTCGGTTCCTCGTAGAATTTTGTGGAAGATGAAAAATAGTGACGGTTAATGAAAGGTCCATTGAAGCAGCAACTAAATGAATCATGAGGTATACACAAATATAAAGGAGTGGAGGGTCGCGTTCCACCGCGACCATTTCAGGGTGAAACTTTTTCTTTTTTAGCCGCGAGAGAACTCAAAGAAACGCAAAGGAAGAGGGAAGTTGAAGAGTTTTGACAAAATCATGAATAGCAGAATCATTCTAAATATATCTCTATTCTTTACGGCCTGGGGATTTCAATATTTATCAGCGCAGAACTGATTTATATATGTCCATATACGTTCATATACGGTTGAAAACTTTTTCTTATTTAACTGCTCAGAGCTGCTCAAGATAGTCGCGAATACTGTAAGCCTGTGGCGCCTTTTTAAGCACGCCCGAAAAATCAATTTTCTTTTCAATCGCACGGATGACGGCGGGGCCGATTGCGGTGTTCTTCAACAAAACACTGCCCACCATTTTACCGTCGTGAAATACAAAGTGCTGGTACACCATGTCATCTGTATGATCCACGCACACATAACTGCCGTCGAGGGGGTCTATCGTACCGATACTGAGCATATCGTAACGCAGCACCTTAATGGTGTTGGCCCTGGGCAATGCACTGAATGTCGCGGACCCGCCCGCCGCGTTG
>CAYXEW010000058.1:2583-15731 GCA_964464115.1 uncultured Verrucomicrobiota bacterium | reverse complement strand
CCGTCCCACGGATGGGGAAAGGGGCTCGTCAAAGCACTCCATATTTGTTTGGAGTGCGGCAATCTGAATTGCCGCTTTGGGAGGAGCGGAGCGACGGAGAAAAAGGAAAAAGGAGTAACCCTTTTTCCTTTTTCTGATTTTCTTGATGGCGGTATGGCCTCGTGGGCCGGTTCTGTGTGCGGTCGCGGTGGAACGCAACCCTCCAGATTTGTAGGGCTGGAACGGTCACAGACCTTCCAGCCGCATCCCTCGTTTCTTTCCAAAACAAACAGATCAGCCTGCTTGCAGGAGGCTTTACGGGAGGGCCCGCGACCTCAATAATCCGGGCGGGTATTTTTCCGGCTGTCGTCTTTATCTACCGGGATTAATATTTCATTCCGCCGGAGGAACCACAACATAAAGGGAGGATTGTAACGAGCCCATACGGGATCCCCTGCACGGGTAAGGCCTTCGCTGTGAATCCATGCCTCCAACTTCTGTTTGTGCAGCAGATAGCTCTTTTCGCTCCAGACTCCAGAATATCGTATGGTGGCCATTCGCCGAGCAGGGACCTGACGCAATGTGACCCAGGGATTTACGGGTTCGGGAAGCGTTTCCAGCGTGTACGAGCCTGGCATCATGAAGCTTATCACCCACTCTTCCTGAACACGCCGCTGTCCAACGGGTGATGTCATCTTCATCTTTTCTCCCATCGGTTCCTGTGCGACGGGAGCCGTCATGGCCACTTTTGAGCGCGACCGGTTGTCGCCGGAAATATATTGAAAGAGCATTTTAAAGGCCCTGCTTCCGGCCTTTTCAAAATCTCCCTCGACAACGGTTTCCGCTAGAATATGCGGTTCATAATCGCGAATCTCAAACTCTCTGTCTTTTTTAACCACTTTGTAGCTGGCCTCTTCGATTGCCGTGGTTTCTTTTACTCCAAAGCCTGCAAGAGCTATTGCCATTGTGATTCGCACCAAACATTTCATAGTCAACATCTCCAATGTCGCACTGAACTTCGCACCTCGACCTTAATGACAACGCTGCGAGGCTTTTCAACCTGCTACACGGTTTTCAGGAGGACAACTGCCGGACATAGATCACCCTGCAGTGCAACGTTGTGATCTTAGCCTGTATTGCTTCATAAACCAACAGGTTTACACCTATTATCCACGGACTTTGCTGCGGGCAGGGAGCATCACTATCATCCGAAGCCGCTCAGCCATACCATTCCGTATCATCTACCGTGGTCTTGAAGTCGGCTTCGATGAGCTCCGGGACTTCCTGGTCTTTGACGGCATCCATGTCTTTTTGGGAGGGCTTTCCGACAATAACAATCCCTTTCATCGGGCATTTATCCAGCGCCAGCATAGCTTCATTCATGCTTTCGGGGTCATATTTATCGTAATCAATATGAGCGAGGTTATTGCTTACGGCAAAATAGTCGGATTTTCTAACACAGGCCTGGCAGCCGATACAGCCGACTTTACACACATCCTTGACAGCCTTTCCGGCATCTTTATTGGAGCAGGCGATAATCATCATGCGTTCAGTTTTGAAGGGTACCATAGAGATAATATTGCGTGGGCACACCTTTGCGCAGGCACCACAGCCGACGCACTTGTGGTAGTCCACGACGGCCAGGCCATCGCGTATATGGATGGCATCGAAAGCACACGAAATTACGCAATCACCAAAACCCATACAGCCGTAGGTGCACCCCTGGATCCCGGCAATAAGGTTGGCGGCAGAACAGGTCTTTTCACCGCGATACTCGGTCTGTTTCAAGCGCATTTCATTTGTGGCACCGCAATGAACAGCCGGACGGTACGGCATACTTTCTTCGAGGGCGATACCCATAATCTCGGCAACATCTTTTGCACAGCTCTCACCGCCCACAGGACA
The DNA here is from genome assembly GCA_964464115.1 of uncultured Verrucomicrobiota bacterium. Classification (GTDB taxonomy): domain Bacteria; phylum Verrucomicrobiota; class Kiritimatiellia; order CAYTQP01; family CAYXEW01; genus CAYXEW01. Next base: position 13,847 of record CAYXEW010000058.1, on the reverse strand, counting down.
TTTATCAGGGCCCACGACACCGGCAACGACGGCTTCTGCATATTCATTGCATCCCACATAACCACAACCGCCGCAATTCGCACCCGGCAGGGCTTCGTTGATGCTGTCGACCCGCGGATCGACCTCGACATGAAAGGCCCGATTAGCCCAACCGAGCACCCATGCCATCACCACACCGAGGGACAGCATGGTTCCCGCTGCCAGTACTACCATCATTCTGTCATCTCCAAAAAGGCATCCAACAAACCCGGCTCCTCGGTCTGTTCCACTCGGACCGGTGGCGTCTGTTTATTCATTCTACCCGACATGAGATCACCTAATCCCCTGTCTACACCTGTAAAGCCCATGAAAGCCAGCGCCAGTATGCCGGCCACCACCATCGTGATGGGAGCGCCTTTCAGCGTTTTCGGCACATCGCATCTATCCAGTTCTTCACGTATGCCGGCCATAATCACAATCGCCAGAGTAAAGCCGAGGCCAGCGAACAGTGCCAGCACCAGCGCCGATGCCAAATCCCAGCGGAGGGCTGGATTATCCACCCCGGCCACATTTTTCATAATCTCGAGGCAGGCAAAGAGGATGGCGCAGTTAGTGGTTATCAATGGCAGATACACACCAAATGATTTATACAGCGGCGGGAAGAACTTGCGCACATACATTTCGACGAACTGGACAGAGGATGCGATGACAAAAATATAGACGATGTAGTTGAGAATACTGAGGTCGATAGTCTGTCCACCGGAAACCAGGGTGGTCAGGGGGGCTCCGGGACGCAGGATATAAAAGGTAAATAACCAACTGAGAAAACAGGCGATAGACATAACGAATGTGACAGCGCAGCCCATACCGAAAGCCATATCCACTCTACGTGAAACGCCCACAAAGGGACAAATACCCACAAAGTAGTGCAGCACGAAGTTATTAATCAACGCAGCACTGACTGCAATCATAATGAGATTGGACAGATATTCCATACTAGTTATGCCTTTGCCTTTTTCGTAGCAGCTTTTTCGTCAAACCAATTCGCCACCCCCATAAGCAGCCCCAGTGTCAGAAAGGCACCCGGCGGCAGCACCATAATAACCCAGTTCGGCCACATCTCCGGCAGCACCCTCAACCCGAACCAAGTACCCGACCCGAGTATCTCTCGAACCGAGGCAATACTGGCAAGCGCCAGAGCAAAACCCAGCGAGGTGCCCGCCGCATCGGCCACCGCTGTAAAAACACGCTGCTTGGAAGCACAGACTTCACAGCGACAGATGATAATGCAGTTTACGATAATAAGGGGTATATAAGGCCCGAGCTCTTTACTCATGTCATACATGAAGGCGGCAATCAGCTTATCGGCTATGGTGACAAAGGTGGCAATGGTCAGTGTAAACACGAGGATACGCAAATGAGGCTTGAGAAGGCCGCGAATCAGGCTGACGATAATATTGGCACAGGTCAGAACAAAAGCGACGGCGGCGGCCATTGTCATGGCGGCCTTCATACCGTTGGTCACAGCGAGCACGGGACACAGCCCGAGTAGCTGCCGATACACCGGATTTTCCGGCAGAATTCCGTTAATAAACCTTTCTAGTGCTGTCGGTCCTTCTTTACCCACTGTATCACCTTACATTTCTCTCAGTAATGCGTTAAATGCTGCGACCTCTTTGTTGACCGTTGTGACGACGGCGTCGGAAGAAATGGTAGCACCGGTCACCGCTTCTATCTCCGTTGCCTCTGTCGCTGAGGCTTTCACAACGCGTAAGGGTTCTGTCCCTTTTACGTCCTTAAACTGATCTTTCCATTCACCGCGAATCTTGTCTCCGAGGCCCGGCGTTTCTTTCTGGTCGAGGATGTAGAGCCCAGTAATGACGGATGCATCCTCATTCAATCCGATGAGCATCTCGATTTTATCGGCAAAGCCCTGTCCCGTAACTGTCAATACCCAGCCGACGGTTTCACCCAGACCGTTGAAGGCGCGGTACACGACATCATCTCCGATCTCCACCTTCCTGCTGTCGGCGGAATCGGGCACAAGATAAGGTATCTGGCCCTTGGTTTCAGCCAGTTTATTCTCTTCAATGCGCCCGCTCAGGGATACCTGCACACCGGCCAGGGCAGCTCCGAAACAGAGCGCCAGCAGCAAGACCAGCCAGGCCTGTACTAAATAATTGTTCTTCATACTTTTCTCTCTGGAACCGCCCCTCCCATCGGGGTGGGTATGGTCCAACGGTTAATCAAAGGTGCCAGTGCATTCATCAGCAAGACGGAGAACATCACGCCTTCAGGATACCCACTCAGCTTGCGAATCAGGATGATAAACAAACCTATACCGGCACCGTATATCCATTTACCCTTGGGCGTCAACGGGCTACTGACGGGGTCCGTGGCGATAAAGAAAGCACCAAACAATAGCGACCCCGCAAAAATTTCATGGAGAAAAGACCAGGAAAAATTCATATTAACGATATTCACCAGGAGCATCACCAGACCGGAGGAGGTGATGACACCGAGAGGAATTTCCCACGAGGCTGATCGGCGTTTACAGAGGTAGATACCGCCGACGAGGCATGCTATGGCACTCGTTTCTCCGAGCGAACCGTTGGTGGTACCCATCAACAGGTCGGAGATCGGCGTTATTTCACCCAGTTGCTTCATGACCGTCAGAGGGGTGGCCATGGTAATCGCATTGATTCCCGACTCAATATCGACATACGCAGAAGCCCCCAGCTTGGCGGGGAATGCGATCATCACAAAGGCACGGCCGACCATGGCCGGGTTAAATATATTGTAGCCGAGGCCACCAAAAATAGTTTTACCCAGACCGATCGCGGCAAAGGAACCGATCACTCCGACATACCAGGGAGCGAGGGAAGGCAGCGATAAACCGAGAATGACACCGGTAACAGCCGCAGAACCGTCTGAGAGACTCAGCGGTTTTTTTCTCATCTTCGTAAACAGGGCTTCCGCAGCGAGGCAGCCGATCACACAGAGACCGATTTGAAAAGCCGCATACTGACGAAAGACCCAAAGCGAAGCCGCCACGACGGGCACCAGTGCCACCAGTACATCCATCATCATGCCCCGGCTCGTAACGTCACGCGCCTGCACATGCGGACTGGGCGAAACGTGTATTTCAGACTTTGACTGTTGATCCGTTGTCATTGGTTGTCGGTTTTTCAGTTAAAACGTGTTATAAAAGATTCACACTTTCAGCACTTATCACATCACACTTCATGAGATCACTTTTCTTTTGCCATTTGCACTTTACCCATCCGCATGAGCTGGACCAGTGGAATACCGGAAGGACAGACATACGCACAACACCCGCACTCCATACACGCCATCAAGTGGTATGTGCGGGCCAGCTCCCAGTCTTTATGCCTGCTGGAAAGTGCCAGCTTCGTGGGAACCAGGTTCAGCGGACATACGTCCACACAACGCCCGCAACGAATACATGTGGTCTCTTTTTCTTTTGCCACATCTTCTTCCGTCAGGGCAACAATACCGCTGGTTCCCTTTGTCACAGGCACGGAAAAATCACTCAAGGCAAAGCCCATCATGGGGCCGCCGGCGATGACGCGCGCCGCTTCCGGCTTGAGTCCGCCACAAAAGTCAATAAGCTCCCCATAGCTGATCCCGATGGGGGCTAGAAGATTTTTCGGCTCGCGGATACCGGCGCCGGTTACACTGATAACGCGATGCGTGAGCGGTTTACCACGCAACACCGCCCGGGCAACAGCTGCAGCCGTTCCGACATTGATGACAACCACGCCCACATCGAGCGGCAAACCGCCGGTCGGGATCGTGCGGTCCAGCACGGCGCGCACTGTCTGCTTTTCCCCGCCCATGGGATACTGTGTTTTCACAACAGCAATCTTGACTTGAGAGCCGCTTGCCGCCTTTTGCAACGATTCAACGGCATCCATCTTGTTGCTTTCAACCGCTATCACAATCTGACTGGCGCCGGCAGCGTATGCCGCCAGCACTGCGCCCGAAATAATCGGCTCTGGGTATTCCACCATCAGGCGGTGGTCGGACGTTAAATAGGGTTCACACTCGCATCCGTTGAGCAAAATAGTATCGACCGGTTTTTTTTCGTTTTTCAGCAGTTTTACATACGTGGGAAATGCTGCCCCCCCCTGCCCTACAATACCCGCCGAACGGATATTTTTAACGATATCATCAGGCGTATGATCCTTGACAAAATCAGCCCGGTGCCAGTCGCCGCCAAAGACAGCCTGAAGCAGGGCTTCGCCAGCCATCTGTTCTTCACCGGCCTTAATTGAAATGGTTTTAACGTGGCGACCGTTCGGCAGCGTAGTCACGCCCGGGCGGCCGATCACCCCGTTAAGCGGCGCGTGCAGGGGAGAAGAAATAAAGGCTTCCGCATCGGCAATTTTATCACCGGCCTTTACTTCGTCTTTGGGGTTTACCACCGGCTCGCAGGGGGCACCCACGTTCTGCAGCACGGGAATAGAAACGGCCGCCGGAGACGGGACCACTTCGATACCCGCTTTTTCAGAAAAGGCCTTTTGTTCCGACGGATGCACTCCACGCCTGAACGTACCCCTTCCTTTCAGACCTTCCGGCATCGAAATCATCGTGCCATCCCCTTCGTTTTTTTCAGCAAATGGATACACCATACAGAAATGGAAGCGCCTACGGCCAGGCCGGCAAGCCCTGTCAAAGCCTGCAGTTGTGGAGTTGTTCTCGCACACCAAGCCCCCGCAACGGCCCCCACCAGCGGTAACAGAAAGACGCTGATGGATGCGTAAACAAATGCGGAACCCGACCAGCCACCGGCAGTCGATTCAGCGGGCTCTCCGCCCGAAGCGCAGGCATCACATTTGCCGCTGCAACTGCGGGGAGTATGTTTGTGCAGATCCATGGTCGCTTATGCTCCACCAAGAACCAACTCACAGACAAGAAAAAAAAAGGATAAAGTACAAATGTGAGACAAACGCAACGCTTGTCGCCCTGAGGCGGGACAGGACATATGGATCATGATTATCTGAACAATCAGGTCTTCAGACGCCTAGTCAGTATACGACTTCGCAGATGAAAGGCCAGCCGATCAAGGGCCGGACTTAACAGATTAACCGGCAGAACCGCCAATACAATACCTTCCGGATAATAGCCCCAGTCCCTCACAACAGCATTCAAAAGCCCCGCCAACAGACCGCCGAGAATACGACCGGCTTTTGAACTGGGCATACTCCTGAGATCCGTTACAATATAAACGGCCGTGAAAATGACCGAACCCGCCGCCACATGATAGACCACCGGCATGCCCAGCACTGCACAGGTGGCAGCAAAAGCTATCAAAAACGAGACGCCCGGGCGCCAGTCGAGGACTCCTAAAAAGTAGAGTACGACCCCGAAAGCCAGCGACAGCAGTGGCATCACTTCGCCCGGCGATCCGGGAATCATATCCACGTATCCCTCCCACGTACCGCTGATATCACCGATCAGAATACGGGCCACAGAATAAGTACCGCCTTCAGCGGCATACAGACCGAGAGGCGTGGCGGTGGTGAAGCCATCCAGCGTTGTCCCCGGGATCAGCCACTGCTGGATGGAGTTGGCAAAAAGAAGCATCATAAACAGACGCCCCAGCAGCATGGGGTTTACCCTCAGTGCGGAAGAATCGACAACCCATTTACCAAACATAGCCGCCACCAGGACCCCGCTGCCCACCTGTATCCAGGGCATGCGGGAAGGAACGCTCAGCACCAGCAGGGCTGCCGTTACCGCCGTACTCGCCTGCGGCACCCTAAAGCGGCCGTCTCTGAGCAGAAAATAGAGCACTTCGAGAACCAGCGCTGCGGCTACATAGCCGGCATAGCGAACGATAAACTGACCGTCATAACGAAATGTAAAATGGAGTGCTGTCAGGGACAGACACGCCAGCACCGCCAGCATCATACTGTTTTTATTGCCACCTGAACGCAGAAATGGCGACACTACCCGTTTTCTTTGAGCCATTGTTTTCCCTTATGAAAATACTGTACGAGCGGAATGTCGGACGGACACACGGCCGAGCAGGCTCCGCATAAAAAGCATTCATTGAGCTGCGCCTTTAAGTCCCCGGTATAGTCCCCCGCCTGAATGCGACGGGCCATTTCGATAGGGTGAAGTCCCAGTGGGCATATATCATAACAGGCCCCGCATCGGGTGCAGGGATATTCTGGCTTTGTCAGCCGTTCCTCGACCGGCAGCACAAACACGGCATTGGTTCCTTTAACGATACCGGTATCGGGCGCGGCCTCGCGGCCCATCATTTTGCCTCCGGTGAGCAGTATGTGTGTAGCGGGATCAAATGAAACATCTGTCGCGCGCAGCAGATCCCGCAACGGCAACCCGACGGGTGCGACAATATTACGGACCGTATGGTCAGGCGTAATCAGGCTCAACGGCCTGTCAATACAGGGCCGTCCCTCCTTCACGGACCTACCCAGGGACCAGAGAGAGGCGCAGCTCATGACGAGATAACCATAGTGAAAAGGCAATTTTCCCGTTGCAGGCATCTTCCCCTCTAATTGCGCCACGATCAACTTCTCTGCGCCAGCGGGATAACAGTCGCTCATAATCTCTACATCCCAGCCGGCCTTTTCGGCAATTTTTTTCAGGCTGGGCTCTTTTTTCTGCCGTCTGTTCAATGCCGCTTTTTTGGTGGCCAGCACCACCCTGTCAACATCCAGCACACGTTGAATAAAACGGGTACCTTCGACGACGCGATCGGTCTCAAAAAGAAGCAGCGCTTCATCAATTTCAATACCGGGCTCACATTCTACGGCGTTGATAACGAGCGTATGAATATCATTGGAAGCCTTTAGTTTAACAGACGAAGGAAACATACTTCCACCGAGACCCACAAGCCCCATCTCGGCGGCAAAGCCGGGCAGGCGTGCCGCATCGGCTGGAGGGTCTGGGTGAAAAACAGCCGGACTTTCTTCCGGCTGTACGCAAAGGCAAATACGTTCGGCGGAACATTCCTCAACCCTGCCCGCAAAAGGAGCATGCATCGTGAGGGAGTCACCACTCGCCAAAGGCTCGCCCTGCGAGACCTGTTGTCCCGGCACCACAACCGCTTTCAGCTGGCAACGGTTCACCGAAGGGTGCAGCGACAATACCAGCACGTCCGGATCGGCTTTGATCCATTCGAGAGGCGCCGTGGGGCGCCCATCATCCGATATGATCCGGCGGTACATAAAGGTAAATACGTTTAATCTGCAATCGGCTGCTGAGGCCAGTCGGGCTGCTCTTTGATCTGCTCGATAACCTTTGAAGACATTAAACTGTAGCTTATATAGATGGCCTTGTAATAGGTCGTGGCGCCCGATACGGCATCGACCATGCCGCGCGTATCCTGTTCATCAGTAAACGTACGATCCTTAATATCCTCCAGGGCTGTCATAACGTAGTCACGGCTCTTGCCTGGCAATACTTTGATGTCCGGCACTTCCACCCCGCTGAGCTTAAACCCTTCCCCTTCGCGCTCAACGAGGGCGACAGCGGTAATCTTTCTATAGGTTTTCGTCTTACGCACAGCCGCGCCGGCAACCGGTTCTTTCTGAGCCTCCCGATAACCTAGGTAGAGCGCATCGATACCTCCGCCTATTTCTGCGTTAACAGCGTACCGGTCTGCGCCGGCCCCTTTGAGCAGGTCGAGCGCTGCCTGCTCTGCTTTGTCGGCAAAGACCGAACCCGCGATCATCATAGTAACACACGCAACCACCAGTAATATGTTCTTCATCTGTGACTCCCTGTTATTCTTCATCTTCATTAATGTATCCGACCGTCTGCCCAAATATGACATTCATTGTTTCAGGCAGGTCAAAAGCTTTGGAAAACTGTTCCCGGTCAACAGAAGCCCGGGCTACGCAACCCAACCCTTCCGAGGCGCAATACAGGTATACATTCTGTGATACGTGTCCCGCATCTATACAGCCGATCATGAATTTGTAATGGTCACTGAATGTCGTGTCCGGACGAGTCATTGTCATCGTATCCGACACATACACGATGCTTAACGGGGCCGAACTGACATAGCCTTGCATGCCGGCCAGCTTACGATGATCACCCTTTTTAACGAGAACAAGACTGTTTTCCTGTGCATGGTACGTGTACACACCCTCTTTCATAAAGACGTACAGTATGATGTCCTGCCAGTTGTAAGATGAGGGTGCTGTACGCTTACCTTCATCCGGTCGATTGATGCCAAACCCGGCCCAAAGTAAATCGGATACTGTCTGCATAGGTAATGCTTTTTCAGAAAAGTCCCGCGACGTGCCGCGTTTGCTCAAGGCCTCCATCAGCGGCATGCCACCGCCAGTAGTCGGCCTGGGCAGACTTATATCATCTGCACAGACGTCAAAAACAGCTGGCGACGCCAGTGAAATAATGAATAAAGCCCCAAGAATCAAGTGTAGTTTAATGCGCATCTTCATTTCTCCATTTATGTTCATTGGGGAGTATAGCCCAAAGCGGAAAAAACGCAAGAAACGGGCTGCACATCAGAGGCGCGCAGTATCGACGGTATCGGCATTTTCCGTTTTGGGCTTTTGCACCGCCAGGGATATCGTGATAACGGACATAATAAAATAGGCCATAGCCACCACCAGGCTGATAGCCGGGAAAAACCAGCGACCAAACGTCAACTCAAAAAAACTATTAATGGAATCCAGCACACCCTGTTCTTTCAGAATACTGAAATCGGAACGCAGCACCACGAGTTCAGGCGTTTCCGGCATATAGGACAGTTCAACTTTATCGCCAATCTTGTGTCCACCGCGCGGACTCCGGCGAGCGCCGATATCCGCAAGTGCGGCAAAAGGCTGGTCATCTACATTATAGTATAACACCGGACGAAACGCGTAACGATAATCCTTTTCGTAGAGAATGAAATCTTCGCTATCATGGGGAACAGTTGCTCCATTCAAGGTCCGGACCTGTTCACGGCGCACATTTGTTTTCAGTTCCTTTGATTCTTCTGTACCCCCGATAAAAGCGAAGTTAATGGTGGTCACCAGCTCATCGACCGGCAACGCTTCGCCATCTTGAAGAAGCGTGCCAATGCGCCCCTGCTCTGTCAGCCGAAAATCGAGTTGCAGCGGGTTCACATTCGTCACCATCTGTACGTATTCTGCGCGGCGGATGTTCACGACCCGCCGTTCGCTCTCATTATTTTCTTCGCGCTGGAGGAAGCGCATGACACTGTCCGAATGAGTGCGGGCCACCGCGTTAATGGCGGCGGTGAGTTCAGGAAGCAGGCCCTCAGCCCCCGCCTCGCCAGCCTGCTGAATCTGGTCGGCGGTAAAGGTTGATTCCAGCCCCTCAAGGCGATACGTCAAGCGCCGGACACCATCACGGTCTCTAACCGCCTCGATTGTCGCACCGTTTGCCAGCGTCATGGTTAACTGCTGCTCTATATCGAGGATGGCATCGCATTGATCTTGGTCGTAATAGCGAATCAGCCCGGTCACGCGTCCTGTAGACCGGTCCCCTTTCATCATGACCGCCAGATCTTCACCACCGAACATATAGGCCAACAGAAGAAACAGCGCGCAAAACCCCGGAAACATCAAAATTTTCATTTTTTTCAGCATACGGAAAACTCCTTATTCTTCGGGTGATACCGCGGTCTCATCCGCATCGGGGTTCACATCTTCCTCTAAACCAACCCGGCCGATGGCAACAATCTTCCCTTTTTTCACCAGGCGCTGGAAATTCAGAATAATAAATAATCCGACACCAGTTAAGATCATCATATAAATGTACACACTGAAATAATCATAGACCCCTTCGGCACAGAAGAATTTGGAATAGACGGTAACCCAGATTCCGGACCCCAGCAACGTCACCCAGCGCGTAAAACTGCGCACATAACTGATACCGGCGGAAGCGGTGCCCATATTATCTCTGGGAATATAGTCATACATAAGCGGCTGAGCGACGACACCGGCAATCATACCGAGCACAGAAATGATCTGGCCAAAGGCAATAATCTGCCACAGTTCTGGTCTGTTGTCCGGCAGGAAAAACTGAACAAAGACGTAGTAGGCCATGGTCACGACCAGCGACCCTGATATCCCGAAGATATACAATTTGATACGGCTGAACTTATCCGCCATGATCCCGATAACGGCCGATGTCACGAGCGTCAGCAACGCACCAACAAACATATTGGTACCCATTTGCTGGGGCGAATAGTCCCACTGCTCGACAAAAAGTAAGGTCATCACCGCCCCGACCTGTGTCACCATAAACGTCTGAGCAAAGACCAGCAGATAGACAGGCCAGAGTTCTTTCTGCATGAAAACGCTCTTAATGAAATTAACGGGTGATATCTTTTCCCCGATCTTGGAATCTTTGACCGGCAGCTCCCTGAAGAAGAAGAGGATCATCAGGGAACTGGCAATCAGAAACGTTGCACAGAGCCAGTACGCGGCATGCTCGCCGGACAGATAGCGCTGGCCAAAGTACTGCACTTCATCAAAACGGCCCAGTATAATCACAAAGGTGAAAATCAGCACAAGCTGGACAATCATATTGAACATGGCTCCGGCACGGCCGCGCTGATGCGGTGGCACAATTTCCTGCTGAAGCGGTTCCACTGTGGAACTGATATCCTGGCAGGCCATCCATACAACGATCAGGGGAATCAGCACATATAAATTCGGCGCCGCAGGCACGAAGAGAATGGCGATGATCAGCGGCACCCAGCCGCCCAGCAAAAAGGGCTTGCGCCGACCCATGCGCGTCCACACGCGATCGCTGACATACAGACAAACCGCACCAACCAGGATATTAAAAATAACATTGATACTGAGGATGCTGTTAATAAGTGCCGGATTATCCATGAATTTTTTTAGGGTCAAAGTGAGAATTGCGCCGCTGCACATCTCCACATACATCCCGGAAAACCACGGACAGACCGCTAGAAAAACCCAACGCCAAGGAACATTTTTCTGTTGTGTTAAGATCATGTTTTTATCCAATCGTTAGATCCCTTGTATATAAAAGATGCGAACTCGTTTCTACATAATTGTTCACATTTTTGGAATGTGAAAATGGTCAGGGTACGTCATGGCTGCAGGACGGGTCAGAGATAGCATCCAACTCATAGCGGTGGATATGCTTCAGTGTCTAAAAAAACGGCCGTTCTTTTCTACTCACCCGCCTCCTGCGACGGGGGTCAAATCTATGTTCTGCGTCTTTTTTCGAAGGGTTTGTGGCGTCCGGTCTTTTTGCCGGGGCGCCCCCCTTTCTGA
>CAYXEW010000058.1:0-2573 GCA_964464115.1 uncultured Verrucomicrobiota bacterium | reverse complement strand
CGGTCGTTTGGTGTTTTTGCCTCGGGATGGCCGAGCACTCGTTTTACCCCGGCCACTGTCCGCTGCCACCTCAACCTGGACGGGGCGATCATCAAAGTCGATAAGGCTGAGCGCAGACAAAACTTTTTCGACTCCACCCTTTTCCACCTCAAAAAAGGAAAAGGTTTTCAGGATATCGATATGACCGATTTCAACAGGCTTGCCCGGAGTCACTTTATTGACGATCTCCATCAGGTCACGCGGCGACAGGCCGTCTTTGTTGCCAATGTTAATGAACAGCCGTGTAAAATTGGCTGCCGATCCTTTGACCGAACGGCCCTCGCTGTCACCGCCGGAACCCTGCTCATTCAGATCGCGGGCCGAACGGTAATAGTTCAGAAACCGATTAAACTCGAGTGACAGGAAATGTTTGATGAGCTCATCGCGCGACATCCCGGAAAGCAACTCCTGCACTTCCGGCAGGTACTTATCTATATGCTCATGGTCGACCTCGACATCCTTGATGCGTTGAACGAGCCCGAGCAACTGGGCCTCACATACATCCTGACCGCTCGGAACCTGAGGATAGGTAAAGGACTTTCCAATCATGCGCTCAATACGACGCACCTTACTCTTTTCCCTCAAATTGGTAATGATAACAGAAACGCCTTCTTTTCCAGCACGGCCCGTGCGACCGCTCCGGTGTGTATACGCTTCCAAATCATCGGGCAGGTTATAATTAATAATGTGAGTCAGATCGCTGACATCGAGGCCGCGCGCGGCCACATCCGTGGCCACCAGCATTTGCAAATGACGGGTTCGAAAACGATCCATGACGCGATCGCGCTGCGTTTGATTGAGATCGCCGTGCAGGGCATCGGCATTGTATCCGTCTTTGATTAACTTATTGGCCACGTCCTGCGTCTCTATGCGAGTCCTGCAGAAAATGATTCCGTACATGTTGGGATAAAAATCACAAATGCGTTTTAGCGCGAGGTAACGGTCCTTAGCGTGAACCATATAGCATTCATGAGTTATATTTTCGGCGCCGGCATTGCGGGTGCCGATCGTAATCTCTTCGGGATGCTGCATGAATTTTTGCGCCATACGGGCGACCTGCTTGGGCATGGTGGCGGAGAACAGATACGTGCGCGCACGGTCAGGCACCTTTTCCAGAATGGCTTCGAGATCCTCCTGAAAACCCATGTTGAGCATCTCATCCGCTTCGTCGAGCACCACATGGCCAACGCCGCTTAAATCGGCCTTCTTTCGGCGCAGCAAGTCGTGTATGCGACCCGGGGTCGCCACAACAATATGCACACCCTTTTTAAGTTCCCGGATCTGGGTTTCTATATTGGAGCCACCATAGATCGCCAGTACCTTGAGGCCCTTGACAAATGTTCCATAGCTCTTCAAATCTTTTGAAATCTGTACACAGAGTTCCCGGGTCGGACAAAGAATGAGGGCCTGAGGCGCTGCTTTCTGAATCTGGACGTGCTGAATTAGCGGCAGCCCGAAGGCTGCTGTCTTGCCGGTACCCGTTTGTGCGAGCCCCACCAGATCCCGCTCATTACTGAGCAGTGGTGGAATAGTAGCCTCCTGAACGGGTGTGGGGTATTCGAAGCCGAGCGCCTGAACACCTTTTAAGAGCTCCGGCGACAAACCGAGCTGGTCAAATTTAATTTTATCTGTCATCAGGTTTGGTATGCTTTCTTTCTACAGTGAGCGCGGCATCCTGCGCCCGATCATAACGGGAGTCAACACCTACTTGTCCTTTTCACATCTTTACTTTTTGATGTGGCTTTTTATAGGTAATTCGTTATGAGTTATCAAATCAAAACGGAGAACAGTCCATGACACAACCTGCACAAACCAATATTGTCTGGCACCAGCACCGGGTTTCAGTGGAACAGCATGAACAGATGAACGGACATCGCGGTGCCATTCTCTGGTTTACCGGCCTGTCCGGCTCGGGAAAATCAACAGTCGCAAATGCTGTCGAGAGCCATCTCTACGATCGGGGCAACCACACGTATATCCTCGATGGCGACAACATTCGCCACGGCCTCAACAAAGACCTCGATTTTAGCGAAGAGGGCCGCATTGAAAATATTCGCCGAATTGGCGAGGTGGCGCACCTCTTCGCCGACGCGGGGCTTATCGTCCTCACAGCATTTATATCCCCTTTTAGAAAAGACCGCTCGATGGTCAGGACCCTGAACACCGATCACCGCTTTATCGAAATCTACTGTAAAGCGGATATCGCCCTCTGTGAAAGCCGCGACCCCAAAGGCCTATATAAAAAGGCCAGGGCCGGCCAGATTAAGGATTTTACAGGAATCGACTCACCTTATGAACCCCCCGATTGCCCCGAGCTCACAGTCGATACAGGCGAAAATAATCCTGAACAATGCGCCGCGCAGGTGCTCACGTTTCTGCAGGAACAATCCATTATCAAAACCACATAAATTTGGCTCTTTGTAGCATTTTATGGAAGATGAAAAATAGTGACGGTTAATGGAAAGGTCCATTGAAGCAGCATGAGGTATACACAAATGTAAAGGAGTGGAGGGTCGCGTTCCACCGCGACCTTT
>CAYXEW010000057.1:0-16149 GCA_964464115.1 uncultured Verrucomicrobiota bacterium | reverse complement strand
AAAATCTCGCTACGAGATATTTCCGACCCTTCGATCCGCTATTTTCCAACATTTCGGCTCCTCGCAGAATTTTCTGGAAGATGAAAAATAGTGACGGTTAATGGAAAGGTCTATTGAAGCAGCAACTAAATGAATCATGAGCTATACACAAATGTAAAGGAGTGGAGGGTCGCGTTCCACCGCGACCATTTTTAAACAAGCAGGCATCCCGCTACTTCGCGGTGGAACCGATTTATATATGTGCATATACGTTCATATACGGTTGGAAACTTTCCCTTATTTAGCCGCGAGAGAACTCAAAGAAACGCAAATGAGGAGGGGACTGGAAGAGGGTTGACAAAATCATGGATAGCAGAATCATTTCAAAAAATATATGTCCATATACGGTTCCTCGTAGAATTTTGTGGAAGATGAAAAATAGTGACGGTTAATGGAAAGGTTTATTGAAGCAGCAACTAAATGAAGGCCGCCGTTATCACCCAGCCCGGTCTCATAACAGTGAAGGAAGCGCCAGTTCCGGCTTCTGAGTTCAGCATATCTCTGGAATTTCGTTATAAGTCATTGATATGCGATTCAGTCCCGACCCCGTGCTGACTTTCAGAAATCAACTGTGGGATATGGTTTACAAAAAGGAACTAATTGACTATGTTTTCATTGATTGTTAAACCACATAAACAGGAACGGTATAGCATGAAAATTGTAGTAACATTCTTTTTTGTTCTGGCATTATTTATTGTGCAGATGGGTCTCGTAGGCTGTGAGGCTGACGGTCTTCAGGATGTGGAAATAACCCAGGAAGAAATAGATGCCGCCATTGCTGAAGCAAACGCATCCGATGTTTCCGGGGATGACAGCAGTGATTCCGATGTCGGCTGCGGCTCATCAGGTTCATCTACATTTCTCTGGAAGCCCGTTTCAGAAAATGACGGCAACCTTGTCGTATTACTGCCCTGTGATTATCGCGGATCGGTTTTGAGCTGCGGTATTTTTGCTGATGCCTCAGGAACGTCTCTGATTGAAGCGGGCTCCTTTACCACGGACGATAAAAACGGCAACCGGGTTCACTATCGTTTTGACAATCCCGGGGCAGCATACGGCACCGGTATTTATGTGGTTGCCTTCCTGAGCGATGGCAGCACTCTCAGCTGGGCTATTGCAGACGGCGCTAACCGCACCGAGTATTAGACCGACACCCGGCAAGTGCTTTAACTAACAAACGGGCATGACCGTCAGCGACGGCTTGACAGGAAGCCGGGGAATTATCCCTTTAACCCACCTCTCGGCAGTGCAGGTGTTGTACACAACAGAGTCCTGCGTCAGTACCGTTCAACCTCCCGTCTTTTTTCGACCGGTGAAAAGTTATATTGCCTGTGGGAGTGCTTTAGCGTATGGTCTACGGGCTGACAGTAGATATGTTCTATAATGAAAACAAATCAGCCCAGTAAAAACGATTCAAATGAGAGGACTCCGGTATCGCGGGAGGCGATGGAGGCCATTTTAAAGGATATTGAACATGTTGAATACGGCCATGATCTGGATCGCGGAACTTCGCTAACATTACAGGTAGTCAATACACACCGTATTCACGCCTTCTGGTCGGTCGATGCCGGAATGCTGAAGGCTATCTCCAGCGATGGCAGGCATTCGCATCCGGACCTGATTCTGCGCCTTTACGAAACAGATTTCGTTGACGGCAACAGGCAGGCAGAAACCCCTTTTTTTGACGTCGCAGTTCAGGGACTGGAAAATAACTGGTATATCAGTCTCTGGAAAGACGGCATTACCCTCAAAGGCCGCCTGGGCGTTCTCGATGATGACGGTCTCTTCACAACTCTGGCCGAATCTTCGGAAATCAAAACTCCCCGCGCTGAGAACCGCTCTTTCAGGGATTGGGGCCAACAGCTTATCAGGGAGTTGACAAATCAGGATCCGGGGGCGGACGACGACAACAAAGTGTCGCAATGGGATCCCGAACCTGTTTCCGGGTCCAGCCCGACACCCACCTCCGCCCACACGGAGTGGGCCGACGATCTTGTTATTGAGCTACTGCTCAAAGGGCGCGTGGCAATGGGCTACGGCCTCTATATACACGGTCGCCGCATACGGGCCAAACCGGACGGTTCTTTTGTCATGCGCCGGAGCATTCAAGTATCGTCGTTGAAACACGTCTTACTTGCAGCCTCTGCAAAACTGGATTTTGAGACAACCGCCCTGCAACTGGATGATGCGGCAGAACGTACCGTCTTTGAGATTTTTTCAGAATTGCATATTCGCGGGTCTGCACATCAACAAATGCTGGAGCAACTGCTGGATGAACCCATCTACCGCGATGCATACGGAGAGTTTCACGTGGTCAGAGGTCTGCCGGAAGGCGCTGTTATCCTGCCGGAGTTAAGGTTGTTTAAAGCGGATGGATGAAGGCGGCATAGTCTTTTTATTGCATGCTCACCTCCCTTATGTTCGGCATCCCGAACAGGAAGACAATATGGAGGAGCGCTGGTTTTTTGATGCCCTCACGGAGTCCTACATTCCCCTGCTTCTCGTCTTTGAAGGGTGGCGAAACGACCGGATTCGGGCGGGTTGCACCCTCTCTCTTTCCCCCACCCTGCTCACCATGCTCCAGGATGAATATCTCATTGAAAAATACCGTCTACACCTGAACAAGCAAATTGCGCTCGCAGAGCAGGAGATGGAGCGAAACCGGAAGCGGGCAACTGTTCAAAAACTCGCAGCCTTTTACCGTGAGCGCTTCAGCCGCGTGCGCACCTATTTTGAAATCGAATGTGGCTGCGACCTGCTGTCCCGTTTCAGGCTGCTTGCCGACGATGGACCCCTGGAATTAATTACAACGGCGGCGACGCATGGGTTTCTCCCGCTCTTAAAGGATCTGCCGGGAGCCGTGGAGTCGCAACTGGATACGGGGCTGCAAACATTTGAATGCTATATGGGCATGCGGCCTCGCGGTTTCTGGCTGCCGGAGTGCGCGTATTACGAACAACTGGATGAACTGCTCATCGCGCGCGGCATTCACTACACTTTTCTGGACAGCCATGCCTTCACGCGGGCCGAACCGGTTCCCGAAAAAGGCCTTCTGTCGCCCGCCCGAACACCCGCAGGCCTCGACGTGTTTGCCCGCGATCCGGCCTCATCGGAACAGGTCTGGAGTTCTGAAAACGGTTATCCGGGAGATGCCGATTACCGGGAATATTATCGCGATATCGGGTTTGAACTGGAACTGGAAGAATTGAGTCACATCCTGCCGGGCGGTACTATCAGGCTCAATACCGGCATGAAGTACCGACGAATCACCGGTACCGACGATGTCAAAGCCTACTATGATCCTGATCGGGCGGCCGAAAAGGCCCGGCAGCACGCACAGCATTTTGTCGACGAAAAGGTGAAACAGATCAGGGCGAAAACAGGAACCCCGTTTTTCCCCGTAATCACGGCACCCTTTGATGCAGAGCTGTTTGGCCACTGGTGGTATGAAGGTCCCCAATGGCTCGACCAGGTCATCCGGATCAGCAACCGGAACGATGCTCTTAGCGTCATGACGGCGTCCACGGCCCTGCAGCATGCGGATCCGAAAATGATTAGACCGGTCGCATCGTCGTGGGGCTACAGGGGCCATCATGAATACTGGCTCAACAGTGAAACGGACTGGATCTGGCCTCGCCTCAAGGCGGCGGCGGAGGCGTGCGAGCACTGCCGGCCCAGTGATGCCGGGGGCGATGATATGTACGATCGGATGGCGCAACACGCCAGGCGCTGCCTCCTGCTGGCTGAAAGCTCCGACTGGCCCTTCATCCTGCGATCGGGAACAACTGTCGAATACGCAGAAAAACGCATCTTGCACTACCTCAAAACCGTTCACTTCCTCGCTCAGCAACTGGAGAGCGGAACCGCGCTCGAAAGCGGTCAAATGGATGCGTTAGAATATCTCACCCCGATCTTCCCGAAGGTGGACCGCTTCAGGGGCGAGGTGAAAACAGATGTCAGCCGGCCGGCGAGCCCCCCTGTTAATTAAATATTAATAAGCAATAGGTAGACGTTTTTCAAAAGACATCCTACTATGTCCATATAAATAGAACGAGGGTACACCCATGTATGTAACAATGATTACACCTGAATGCGCTCCGGTTGCCAAAGTCGGGGGATTGGCCGATGTTGTGTTCGGCCTCAGCCGCGAAATGGAAATCCGGGGCAACCCCGTGGAAATCATCCTGCCCAAATACGACTGTATGCGCTACGATCATATCTGGGGTCTCGACATAACCTTCCAGGATTTGTGGGTCCCCTGGTTTGACGGCGCCATTCACTGTTCCGTATGGTTCGGGTTTGTTCACGGCCGCAAATGCTTCTTCATTGAACCGCACTCCAATGATAACTTTTTCAACCGCGGATGTTTTTACGGGCAGCAAGATGACGCCATGCGCTTTGCATTTTTCAGCAAGGCCGCTATGGAATTTCTCCTGCAGAGCGGAAAACACCCGGATATCCTCCACTGCCATGACTGGCAGACCGGGCTCGTTCCCGTCATGCTGTATGAACAGTACCAGCATCTGGGCATGACGCACCCGCGCGTATGCTATACGATTCACAACTTTAAACACCAGGGCGTGACCGGCACCGACGTCCTGCAGGCTACCAGACTGGATCGGCCCGATTACTTTATGCATCCGGACCGCCTTCAGGATGACGCTAATCACACCGGCCTGAATATCATGAAAGGCGGGATCGTCTATTCAAATTTTGTCACGACCGTTTCGCCGCGCCACGCGTGGGAAGCACACCACACCGATCAGGGCCATGGGCTGAGCCACTCCCTCCATGTGCATGAAAGTAAATTTGGCGGGGTGCTGAACGGCGTCGATTACGAAGTCTGGAATCCTGAAACCGATCCGTATATTCCATTTCATTACAATGGAAATGACCTCGAAGGAAAATATGCGGATAAAGGAGCCCTGCGGGAACGCCTGCTGTTACGTAGCGATTTCAAACCCATTGTTTCATTTATCGGGAGACTCGACCCGCAAAAGGGGCTCGATCTGGTCCGGCATGCCCTATTCTACAGTCTGGATGTGGGCGCTCAGTTCATCCTGCTGGGGAGCAGCCCCGATCACGGCATCAACAACTACTTCCGGCATCTCAAAGAGCACCTCAACGATAACGAGGACTGCCATATCGAAGTCGGGTTTGAAGAAGAACTCGCGCACCTGATTTATGCCGGATCCGACATCGTCGTGGTGCCCAGTATTTTTGAACCCTGCGGGCTCACCCAAATGATTTCGCTCCGCTACGGAACCGTCCCCGTCGTACGGGCCGCCGGCGGGCTGGCGGATACCATCTTTGACAAAGATTATTCCGACCACCTGCCCGAACACCGCAACGGTTTTGTCTTTGATCAAGCCGATAACGCAGGGCTGGAATCAGCCCTGGCGAGAGCTGTCGGCCTGTGGTTTGACTATCCGGATGATTTCCAGAAACTCATGAAGACCGGCATGGGTTATGATTATTCATGGAATTATCCCGGCGGACATTATCTGAATATTTACGATCTTATCCGGGAAAAATAACGGTTGCAGCGTACATGTTAAAAACAAAACGATACGAGTATTTCCCGTTTGAGAAAATCAGAATCCACCCGGATATTATCAATCATCGGCGGCTGGATTTTCGTAAGGTGGACCATTACGAAAAAGATATTCTGCAAAACGGACTGATCGAACCGCTGGTCATCTGGGAGACCGAAGGTGGCGAGCATTATCTCGTGGGCGGATTTCATCGCACGTCGGCCATTCGGGCTATCCGGGACAAACACCCCGGCTACTTCGACTACGTGGATGTCCGTATGGTCAGCGGCGCGTTTGACGACATCATGGCCCTCAATTTAAAACTGAATTCAGATCGGCTGGATGCCAAACCCGTCGAGTTCTTTGATACGGTTATTCACCTGCATGAAGCAGGCTGGAGTAATGAGAAGATCGCCGACTTCCTGGACCGTAAAAAGGGGTGGGTGGATGAGATCATACAGTATGTCCCCTCAATGGATCTGCGCCTGAAGCGCATGTTATCCAGAGGTAAGGTCACCTGGGCCAAGGCGCGGTCTATCTGCAAACTAGCCGAAAAAGCGGGGGGCCAGTCCGGCGATGTGTTCGATCAAGCCATCCTGGATATGGGTAAAAAGAAAAAAGCCAGGCCGCGGAGTCCACTGACAGCCGGAGCCGTTAAGCATAAACTGAACAGCGAACTGAAAAAGGATCAGACGCGCGTCCATATACTGACATCGCATGATTTGTATGCCTTCGTGCGCCTCATCGAGGGCCGGAGTTTTACGGACGAAGATGTAGAGAAAGTGCGCACCAAACTGCCACATCTATTTGAAAAAGAACCGGGAACAGAACCTTTGAAACCGTCAACATAAGGAGATAAAGAATGACCCAATTAAATGAATATGAAGAGGGACTGCCGAATATCTGCGGCTCCGAAGCCGTCATCGACAAAGCGGTCGCCGATAGCGAAGGAAAAACCGTTTTTCTCGATGAGAGCCCTGTCGACTTTGGCAGTGTTCGGGCCACGTTTGCGAGCGCCCTGCACATGCAGCAGCCGCTGATTCCGGCCGGCGGGGATCATTTACAGACCGCTGACCTCATATCCAATCTGCAGTACATGATGGAACACCAGGATATCGGGGATAACCACAATGCGCCCGTTTTTCACTGGTGCTACAAACGTATCGGTGAATTTATACCGCAACTGGTCGGAGAGGGAAAAGAACCGCGCATTATGCTGGACTACTCGGGATGCATCCTGCATGGCCTGCGCAAAATGGGACTCAACGACGTCTTTGATGCGTTGGGAAAGATCACCTGTGATCCCGCCTATCGGCATTGTGTTGAATGGCTGGCCACTCCCTGGAGTCACGCCGTGGCACCTTCCACGCCGGTACAGGATTACCGTCTCCACGTAAAGGCCTGGCAACATCACTTTGCCGCCATTTTTGGCCTCGAAGCGATGACTCGCGTGAAGGGGTTTTCGCCATCGGAAATGGCCCTTCCCAACCATCCCGATGTGGCGTATGAATTTGTTAAGACTCTGCGCGACTGCGGGTTCATGTGGGTGCTGGTGCAGGAACACACCGTCGAGAGACCGGAGAACGGCTGGGGTCCGGAACGTAAACACCTTCCTCACCGCCTCGTCTGCCGCAACTCCCAGGGTGAAGAAATTGACATCATCGCCATCATCAAGACACAGGGAAGCGATACCAAACTGGTAGCCCAGATGCAGCCGTATTACGAAGCTAAAAGCCTGCAACGCGAGGAGTTCCTCGGCCACAGCATACCGCCGATGGTCACACAGATCGCCGACGGTGAAAATGGCGGGGTGATGATGAATGAATTTCCCCCTAAATTTATGGAAGTCATGAGCGAATGCTCGGGAAGTGACGTTCCAGCCATGAATGCGACAGAATACCTGGAACACCTGTTTGCCGCGGGCATCAGGCGCGACGACCTGCCAGCCCTCCAGCCCGTCCAGCAGAAAAAAATATGGGATCGCATGGAAGCAGGGGCCGGACCGGAAAAACTGGAACAGGTAATCGGGGAAATCAAAAAAGAGGATCACCAGTTTCATATGGAGGGCGGTAGTTGGACAAATGATCTATCCTGGGTTGAGGGCTATGACAACGTGCTGGGTCCAATGGAAAAAGTGAGTTCCCTGTTTAATGAAAAGATTTTGAAAGCTGGGTTGGCGACTAATAATCCGAAATATCGCAACGCATTGTTTCACCTGTTGACATCGCAAACCAGTTGTTACCGCTACTGGGGGCAAGGTCTATGGACGGACTATGCCAGGGAAATATGCCGGCGCGCAGAAGAGGCCATCAACACGTAATCCACTCATCGCGTGCAACCGCTGATGGAAGCGACGGTCGGGATCGTCGCTTTCTCAACGCCATGCCGAAGGACCTATCCGTATGAATAAAGTATATCACGCCTTAATGCTGAACCTGCATCAGCCCCCCAATAATTTTGATGAACTGGCTCTGCAGGGCAAGGACTGGGAAGTCAAAGAGATCCTGTATGCACTGGACCGCATACCGAGAGCCCTGTGGGATTATGATGATGTCGCCAGGGTTCACTTATCCTTTTCGGGGTCGCTGCTCGAAGCCCTCTCCAACCCGGATTTTCAGGCTCATATGTACGGTGTTGTCAAACTCGGAGACATGCTTTGGCATTACCAGAATACCCGCCTTTTTGAAATCGTGGGAACGGGCCACTACCACCCGGTATTCCCGCTGATTCCCCGTGCGGACTGGTATGAACAACTACATCGCTGGCAGGGTGTCGGACACAATCTGTTCAACCGCTCGTTTCAGGGTTTCTGGCCGCCGGAGATGGGCTTTTGCATGGAGATGATACCCGTTTTAAAAAAATTCGGCTACCGGTATGTCTTTATCGACAGCGAAAACATTCAGCCGATCGATGATATGAACTGGGAAGAAGTGCGCTATCAACCCCACATCGCCGAGTATGAGGGTGACGCCATTACCGTGATCGTTCGAGACCGTGAGCTTTCCAACGCCCAGGAGGCGGGAGCGGATTACGACTGGTTTATGAACGAAATGCACGAACGCACAAAACATTGCCGTTTCGAACCGCTCGTCACAACATGCAGTGACGGTGAAAACGGGGGATGGTTCAGAAATACCAGTGAAAATGGAAATTTCTGGGGGGTGCTCTACAGGGAAATCTGCAACCGCGTGCGGGCGGGCAAAACTGAAATTCAGCCTACCTTTATTAGCGACTACCTCGACAAACACGAGCCTGTGGGCCGTGTCACTATCCGTAATGCCGCATGGAACACCGGTTGGCACAGCGGCGAATATTACACTCAGTGGACGGGGTCCCCCTTACAGAAGGATGCCTTGCGCCGCGTCAAAGCCGTCAGCGAAGATCTCCATCAGGCCCTGGACAAGTTCTACCGGGAAATGCCGGAACAGGTAGATGCCGGGCGCGTACTGGAAGAAGTGCACTGGAGAGTTCTCCGCGCCGAAACCAGTTGTAATTTTTTCTGGGGCGAGGACTGGGTTTACAAAACGCATCGGGACCTCGATGACGCGCTGCGTTATCTCAGTCAGTTTTACACGCTCTAACCTATGGGGCTTCCGCAGAATCTGTGGGTAAAAAGAGACTAGGCGGATAGCAGGATGTCTTGTACGCGGATCGAAGGGTCGGAAATATCTCATAGTGAGATTTGAGGCGTAGATTAGGAGAGATTTGTGTGTACGAGTAGGTGTACGAGTACGGGGAGATCGCAGTTCGACCATGAAGACCTGAGGGTGTATCGAGGGGCCATCGGATTTGTGGCATGGGAACGAAGTTTGGAGAAACGATAACAGGTCAGGATCGCAAATAACGTACTCTTACACCTACTCGTACACACCTATCTCCCTTGCACGATCAAGGACACAGGCGCATCTCTTGACCCACAGATTCTACGGAAGCCCCTAACCTTTATGATGCTTAGTATTTCTCCATAGCCGAATGGTATACGCGTTCATATTCGGCCGCCGCTTCATTCCATGAAAAATGACGGTGCATCGCGCGACGGCGCATGGCCTCGATATCGTCCGGCGCATTGTACCATGTGTCCATGGCGAGATCAATGCAGTCAAACAGAGCCCCGGCATTCGATTCCCTGAATTTGAAACCGGTCCCTCCCCCAGACTGCTCATCATATGCCTCAACGGTATCATCCAGCCCTCCCGTCGCACGCACTATCGGCAGCGTGCCATAGCGCAGGGAATAGATCTGGTTCAGCCCGCAGGGTTCATATAGCGAGGGCATTAAAAAGAAATCACAACCGGCTTCGATCAAGTGGCTGAGCTCAGTTGAAAAGCCCAGGAAACAACCGAGGCGGCCCGGATACACATCCATCAGCCGACTGAAAAAAGATTCCGTGGCAGGGTCGCCGGTTCCGAGAATGACGGCCTGCATGTGATGGCTGTCCAGTGCCGCCGGTAATGCTCGACGGATTAAATCAAACCCTTTTTGCGGTGCAAATCGGGAAATAATTCCCACCAGAGGCCACTCGGGCTCTACGTTGATTCCCATTTTTTCCTGTAGCACCCGCTTGCATATCATTTTTCCACTCAGATCTGAAGCGGTGTATGGGGCCGGTATCATGGTGTCGGTCTCAGGATTCCAGACGTCATAGTCGACACCGTTCAGTATACCGTAAAAGTCGCGGGAGCGCCGCTTCATTTGAGGCTCCAGTCCGTGGGCGCCTGACGGGTCCGTCAGGATTTCTCTGGCATGTGTCGGAGAAACCGTAGTCAGCGCATCGGCAAAGTGAATTCCGGCCTTGAGCAGATTAACGCAGTCGGGCGGCTGCCTGAAAATGTCGGACACAAAATACTCATCGCCCGTGCCGATATATTCATAGACACCCTGCTCATATACACCCTGATAGCCAATGTTGTGCATGGTCAGGACGCTGGCAGTCTTAGAGAGTGGCGAATCCTCACGCTCAAACACATGAAGATAAACGGCAGTCAGTGCACCTTGCCAGTCATGGGCGTGTATGACATCGGGAATAAAACCCCGATCCTTGCACAACTGCAGTGCCGCACGCGAAAGCAGGGCGTAGCGATAGGGGTTATCCCGGTACTCGCCATCTGGCTCATCATAAAGCCCAGGCCGCTCATAGAAGGGTGGAAAGTCAATGAACCAGACTGATAGCAGATCATCAAGTCGCCCTGCATGAACACCAACCCAGTGTTCATTCTGCCCCCCCATATGGATGCAGGCATTACCATCTTCACTTAAACCGTATTGCTCCCGATCGATACAGGAGTACAGCGGCATGACGAGGCGCACTTCATGCCCTCTCTTGGCCAACTGCTTTGCAAGCGCTGAAACGGCATCTGCCAACCCGCCAGTTTTGGCATACGGTGCACATTCCGAAACAACAAAAAGAATTTTTAACTGATCTTGACCTGTATCTGACATGGTGCCGATAGTAGTGCGGAAATCATGAGTCAGCAAGTTAAGATGGCGTTAATTACAGTCGTGAGTGTTGAGATGGGCGGAAAATAAAAAGATGGATATCCCTTACTACATACATAATCTAAACCCCGTTATTCTGCCATTATGGGGCCCGATAGCCATACGCTGGTATGGGTTAGCCTATCTGGCCGGCTTTGTAGCCGCTATCCAGTTGCTCAAGTACTTGTCGCGCAAGGAGTTCTTCCAGGTAGACCGGTACGAGATACAGAATTTTATCGTATGGATTGCCGTTTTTGGTGTGTTCCTGGGAGGGCGGCTGGGCTATATGCTTTTTTATGCCTTTGATGAATTCAGTAGCAATCCGCTCTACTTCTTTCACTTCTGGGAGGGCGGTATGGCCAGCCACGGGGGCATGCTGGCCACGATCTTATGTATGATCGCATACGGAAAGAAAAACCGCATATCGTTTTGGAATCTGGCGGACAATCTGGCCTGTGTCGCCCCCGTCGGGATACTCTTCGGACGGATAGCCAACTTTATTAACGGCGAACTCTGGGGTCGGATAACTGATGTGCCCTGGGCCGTCATTTTTCCCACCGAAGCAAACCTGAATCATTCGCTGGCGAATAATAAGACGTATATTCTGCGGCTGGTGGAACAGGGCATGCTGCATCCGCGGCACCCGTCACAGCTTTATGAAGCCTTTGGTGAAGGACTGCTATTATTTGGCATCCTCTGGTGGCTCCGACATAAACGTATAAGCCGTCAACCCGGCTTTTTGAGCGTCTGCTTTCTGCTCATTTATGCGGCCGCCCGCATCATCGTTGAATTTGCCCGGGAGCCCGACAGTACGATTTATTTTGACTGGATGACCAAAGGTCAATTGCTCTCATTCTGGATGATCGCCCTAGCCCTGATACTGTGGTTTACACTGAAACTGAAAATTAAATACAAAGACAACCTGTAGATGAGTTTGTCACAAACGCAGACGGCTGTAGGACACGATGACATCGCGTCTCTTATACCGGCCACCGGCCGGTCCTACATTCACGGTGCGCTAAACCAACCCGCATTCGGCTTGAAATGCTGCATATAGGGTCAATCAAATTCCACCCAAATGCGATAATTGCGGCTGGGGGCTGCATTGGTATCGGTAATGGTAACGGGGCCCTCGGCAACCGGCGCCGCCAGCCCCAAAAAAGACCAGTTCGTCGGCTGATTGAGAAGATCATTATATTCAACGGTGTACGTACGACCTGTTAAACCATAGAACTGCATGCGATGGTCTCCCGATACTTGCATAATATTCGTCAGTTGCAGGTAGGAGGAACTATTGGTTGGCACGGTCCCGGAGATTCTTTCCTGCCAGGCGTAATAGCTGTCATCATCTGTATCTTTCAAAGCCTCCTGCTCAAAGGTATCGTTGGTCAGACCAAAGGATGCCAGCCACCACCAGGGCGTACCGGTGTTGGTGGTCAACAACTCGCTGAACGTTGCATGGATGGTCTGATTGCTTTGCACATTCACAAATATATAGGCGCTGGTGGGCCCCACATCGACCGCATTGATGATCACATTGGAAATCATGTAGTACTCATCGGCGATAATGGTAAAGGTCTTATTACTACCCTCTCCCACCTGAATGGCTCCTTCTTCACTGAGCGTGCCGTTGCCGCCAGATGTAGCCGTGATGGTATACACATTCGTGACTGAAGGCGTGGCTCCTTCATTGGTGTCAATCATCACGGAATCGATATAGGCAGGCGCGGCTTCATCGGAAATTATCCGCAGTTCCGAAAACCCGGAGGCAGCATTGGTATAAAAGGCAAAGTTGGTAACCACCTGATCGCCATCCACCCACAGATCCCAGGTCTTGGGTCCGTAATCGAGAAAGAGTTTGAATTCAACCCAGCTACCTTCCGTCAGGCTGTATGTCAGTTCTGTCTCGGTCTGACCGTTGTAGGCTACCACATTGCTAGCGGCATTGACCCTGAAAACGGCGCTGGGATTGGAAAATGAAGATTCATCATCGCCGAAAACCGGCATGGAATGGAATGAAATCCACACATTGGTCTGCACATCGGTAAACGAACGGTACAATGCGCCGGCAGCCAAAGCTCCGGCCTGCTCCCCTGCATATACCACATTAGTCTGCACCTGGGCGCTATTGGTCGGGGTTGCCTCCCAGCCATGCTGGCCATGCAGGGTTCCCAGTACACCGGCCATGGTTGGCGGGTTTGTTTCAAAGGTCTCAGTGAAGGGCAGCGTCTGCTGAACGGCAAAATTGGCGGTAATGGATCGGGTTTGATCCATCGTTAAGGTTAGCGGATTCTGGGTCTGCTGCCCGCCCGGCACAGCCCCTGACCAGTTGAGGAAGCCATAGCCGCCATTAGGAACCGCCGTCACCGTTACACTGCCGCCCACATCATACCAGCCGTCCGGGGAACCGGTCACATAACCGTTGCCGCTGTTTGTGCGGGTGAACTGCACCTGCGTATCCCAGGTCCAGGTCAGGGTGCAATCATTGGTAATCGTCAGGGAAAATCCCGTCGAAACGCCGGACACCGGACTGTTACTGGTCATCGTCCACCCGGTGCAAACCGACTGGGTACCGCCCGACCCCACCGGTGAAACCACGCTGCAGTCAATGCTATCGTTGGTGGTGAAGTTATGGGAACCAACGGCGGGGCTCGGCGAGCCGAAGGCAGAGGATACAGTCAGAATTACAAGACCGGCCTGCTCCGTTTTTGAAGCCTCGTCCGTATTGCCGTAGGCCCCCATGTTGATGCGGCCACCGTTATAAGAGGGCTCATCGCTGTAATCGTAATCGGGATCGCCCGCATCAATACAGGGACTGCTTTGGGCGTCCGTTACCCAGCTCGACCCGTTCCAGCGACCCGCAGTACTCTGCAAATGATAATCCCCGGTTGACGGATCGGCGAAGAGAGGGTCCGTACTGATACTGTTCGCGTCCTGGCCGGAGGCCAGCTGCCAATCAGCGAGTGTTGGGCAATATATAGACGCCTGGACCGTACAGCTTGTATGAGTACCACCGCCGTCCGTACAATCTAAATACTCATTGACATCGTAATAGAATCCTACTTGAGCACCATTGACTGCGTAGTAGTTATTATAATCAAAACTGTAGTTAAGGTTCTCGGTAAAAATACAAAAGGTGCCCGAACCACTCGCAAGAAGGATAGAATTCGTGATCACATGTCCACCCGTCCGCAGATGCAACTGATTGCCTTTATTATAAGCCACCGTACAATTTTCAATAATGAGGTCTTCCGCACCATTGAAAGCATAGATGCCATGGTTTGCATTGGAATAGATCAGTGAATTCTTGACCGTGTTCCCGTCCGTCGATGAACCCCAGAACTCCATACCGAAACCGGACACGCTGGTTCCGGAGTGGACGGTTACTCGATCAAATATATTGTCTGTGCTCCCGTTGGCCACGTAGACATTTTTAGCCCCCTGCGATCGGATTATACAGTTGGATACAATCCAATCATTACAGAAACCCGAAAGACTCAGCCCATTCTCTCCGCTGAGCATATCCAGATTGACCAGCTTGATGTAGTCACTGCTGTTACCCTCCAACACCCGTGTACTGCTGACGGTTGAATTACGATTCAGTACCGTTCCGTTGGTGCTGCCCATAAAGGTCAGATGTCCCGCGCCACTGCCCTGGTCATTATTGTCGAGATCAATATTGCTGGTGAGCGTGTAATTACCGGTATCGATATAGACAATATCATTGGCACCGAGTACATGGCTGCTGATGACCGACTGTACGGTGGCCTTTGGAGTGCCGGGTGTTTGCCCGTTATTGCTGTCATTACCGACGGCGGTGCACCAGAGGTCACCAGACACGGAACTGTCATTAACATAATATGTCGCGGAAAAAGAGATTGTGGAAAACAATATTACACACAGGAAGCATACACAACATTTCATACCAATGACTCCGGAATTAGGAATTTAGAACTATACAAGTACTCAAAAGTCCTACGTTTGTATCAATTTAATCGCAAAAATGTCAATAATTCTTAATTAAGTACAATGGAAACTCTGCCAACGCCTTCAACGGAACTTACCGATGTACTCACTGACACCGTCTCCAAAAACCTTTTTTTGACGTAAAACCATTACCGCTCGAAACCCGACGGATAAAACCCAAAATTGTAGGGCTGGAAGGGTCAAACAAATATGGAGTGCGGTGATTAAAATCACCGCTTTTCACCCAGCGCTTTGACACCACCAATTATCTGAAAAAAACAGTCATCCAAAGAATTCTGCACTCCTTCACTTATTGCGATGCTTACACAGCTTATCCTCTTGATTTCATAGTGCGAAAACGACTTATGCTGGCTTTATGCCCCAACCTCGGCAATTGGCTGATCTGTTTGTTCTCCGTCCGCATGAAATCATCTCTTCGCATTCCACAATTCGACCATTGACCTCATGCAGTGCTTTATTCCGGAATCCGGGACTGTTGAAAATTATTATTTACTCCGATTGTCTGCCGCCGCCTTCAACGCAATATACCGATGTGCTCACCGACGCCTTCGACAAGTGTGGTTTTCTAGGCGGCCCTCTGCCTTGTAGGCATTAGCGCCGTGATCGAGCAAGAGTTTTTCCTGTTTGACCATGACCGTTCTTAAAAGTGTTTTTTTCCAAAAAAATCTGTTTAAGCCATTTTTTTAGCCACTTGATAGAGTTTAATAGATTCCATTACAGTCACTTACACAGGTACGCCCCCCGCTTTCATGCCCCCCGCTTTTCTGATTTGAGCTGGGTGAAAACACATGAAGCTGAAGCCGGAGGACCTGAAGCACATGAAAAAAAGCGCACGGCAAAAGATGCTGCTGGCAAAATACATCAAGCAAAACTACAGTACAAAAAATAGGCAAATCAGTCGAATACTGCACATGGGGGATTGGAGCCTGGTGGGAAGGAGCTGAGTACAGTCGAAAGCGATCGTGGTCTTTTTAAAAAAATACAACACATTAGGTAAAGCCCTCCATAAGATCACAACTGCACACATCACAGGCTGACCCTTTTTTCCTCAGGAGAATTGGGTAACAGTTTAGCTGGTATTGACATTGGTTTGCTCAATTAATTTCACATTGTT
>CAYXEW010000056.1:0-16512 GCA_964464115.1 uncultured Verrucomicrobiota bacterium | reverse complement strand
CTTTCATTTATTGGGACGCCGGCCCCGGCGTCCGCACACAGAGCCGGCCCGCGAGACCGCGGGCCCTCCCGTAAGGCCTCTTGCAAGCAGGCTGATCTGTCTGTTTTGCAACGAAACGAGAGATGCGGCTGGAAGGTCTGCGACCGTTCCAGCCCTACAATTTGCGCCCCTTCTCTTAATCTGCGCCACTCTATTCAGCATCTTTACAGCCCGATAGAGGCTCAATCATGATTTCAGAAGCTGCATGGCGATGAGCCGAGGCGAGGGATCGATTTCAACATGAAACCGCAGAAACTGGCCGAGTAGCTGGTCCATTTGAGCGTGCTGTTTGTCCGTACAGCGGGTTTGTAAAGCGACGGAAGGCGTTTTTGATTTTTTCCAGCTGGAGAGTAGCGTCGTGACATCTTTACCGATTACGAGTCCCCCACCCCCGCCTGCTGATGAACACGCTTTGCAATACAGGGCGCCCTCGGCAAAGGCAAAACGGAAGGGCCCGTTTATTTCAGAAACCCACTTACGGCAGCCAACACACTGTTCTACATGCGGCGCCATACCGAGCAGTTGTGCAACCTTTACTTCAAACCAGTGCATTAAATTGATGCTATGGTCACCGCTCTTTTCAAGTGCATCCAGAGCACTTGTCAACAACTTGAAAAGTAGCGGTTGCGGGTGCTCAATCATCAGTACGTCCAGTATCGTTCGGGCCATATACGATGCGACCGCACACGATTTATACTCGTTTCGTAAATAGGGGCGATAGACCAGTGGGGAGCACTCCTTCAGGATATGAGAACGTCCCAGCGACCGGTCGTAAACCTGCAGTTCACAGGTATAAAAAAGATCGTACTGGCCGAGAAAAATGCTTTTCGGCCTCTGGGAACCTTTGATCAACGTATAGAGCAACCCGATATCGCTACTCAGCCAAGTTACGTATCGGGAGGTGTTGGTCACATCCTCTATATTAATGCAAATGGCGTTCGTCGCTGATATCACAAGACTCTCCCTGATGAGGTCAGGCATATAAATGCAGCATACCGACGGTTACCATGTAGTAAATCAGCAGCGCGATAATATCATTGGAAGCCGTTACAAAGGGACCCGAAGCAACCGCAGGATCTATGTCGACGCGATTGAGCACCATGGGAACAAGTGCTCCAAACAGTGAAGCAAAGGCCATGGCGCAAAAAAGAGCTATACCGACAATAGATGCCAGAAAAAAAGGTTCGTGCTGTACGATATCCGGTGAGAGCATCACAACTATTCTCGTCCAACCGCCGATGATGACAGCACATATGGCACCCATGATAGCGCCAGCTGTGCATTCTCTTGTCAGCAGTTTGACTACGCTACGCCCTCTCAAGGAACCCACCGCGATACCGCGGATTATCAGGGTCGAGGACTGAATACCCGTATTCCCACCCATAGCCATCACAATCGGCACAAAAAAACTCAGAATGATCAATTCGGGCAAGTTCCTTATAAACTGCTTAAAAAGGAGGCTCGAAACGAATCCCGTTACCAGTGTGATCAGTAACCAGGGCAGTCGAAAACGAACGGCCTGCAGCGGCGAGGAATAGCTCATATCCTCATCATCAGATCCGGCCAGGCGGAAGATATCTTCGCTGGCTTCCTCTTCCAGCACGTCGATGACATCATCCACCATAATACGCCCGATCAACTTATTGTTGTCGTTGAGAACCGGCAGGGAGCTGATATCGTACTTGGACATGATCCGCGCGCATTCCTCCTGGTCCATATCCACTTTCACGGCGATATATTCTTTATCGAACAGTTCGCCCAGCCGCCTTTGCCGATCTTTTATTTTAAGCATTTCCCAGAGGCCAACGAAGCCGAGAAAGGTCATGTCTTCATCTACGATATAGATATAGTAGAAAGGCTCTTCCTGATCGACGGTCGTCAGCTTTTCGATGGCCTCCGCCACGGTCAAGTTCTGGTTGAAGGCGACGACGTCCGTTGTCATGATACCGCCGGCCGTATCTTCCTCGTACTGAAGCAGCTCCTTGACCTCTTCGGATTCTTCGTCTTCCATGAGGTCGAGCACCTCGCGGGATCTTTCATCCGACAGATAGCTCAACACGTCGGCGGCATCGTCCGGCGACATTTCCTCTACAATGGTTGATATTTCCGCACTCGTGAGGGAATCAAGTACGTCTTCACTGACGGATTTCTCCAGTTCAGCGAGCACATCCGGTTTTAAGGATTCATCGAGCAGAAAAAAAATATCGTCGTGCAGATCGGTGGGCGATAGGCGAATTACCTCGGCAATATCGGCCGGATGCATGTGCTGAAGGGCCGGGCGCGCTGCCTGCCAGTCCCTGCGCTCAATACAAGCTGTCAAATCAGCCAAGCGTTTATTTTTCAGTTCTTCGCTCATTCTCAAGATCATGCTTATCCAGTACGGTCACTTTTTTCTCAAACAGGGCTTCCAGGTGATCAAGCAGTGAGGGCTGTTGCCCGGCCAGTTGACTGCCGGGGAACAGAACGCCGCCCGAAAAAATAAGTTTCATAGCATCGGAAAGTTCCATTTTCACGTCTATACACTGGTCTCGGGGCACCATAATAAAGAACCCTGAAGTCGGATTGGGCGTGGTCGGAACAAACAGTGAAAGAAAGTTCACATCCTGATCGATGGGCACTGTGCTTTGAAATGATTTCGGCATGTGTGCCGTCACAAAGGCCAGCGAATACAGCCCGCGCCGCGGATATTCCACCAGGACTACTTCCTTGAACAGTGTTTTCTGCTGCATCAGCATGGATTCGCTGATCTGGCGGACAAAGACATAGATTTTGTTTACGACGGGGATGCGCGCAAGTACTTTGTCAAACAAACCGTAAAGTCGCCGACCCATAATGCTGCGCACTATGTATCCGAGCATGGCCAGCAAGAGCATCAGGACCAGGACCACAATAATTTTCAGAATAATAATTTCATACCCTGAATTTTTCCAGGCGGGCGGCAGAAGTAACCGCAGATATTCCGCCATCACTCTGACAAAATTAAAATTCAGAATGAGCTGGAATAGAAAATTAGCGAGGATAATCGTGACGGCGACTGGCAACAGGACAATGGAACCCACCAGTAAATTCGTTCTAAATGATTTCATGAATCCAAGTCCTTTGCTATCTCTCTGTCTCTATCTCTGTGGCTCACACTTTAAGTGCGGCATCCGTCATAGACAACCCTATTCCGTTTCCCGATGCAACTTGATTCTTACGGTATCGATTTTACGGGCGGTGGCCGTCTGGACAATCAGCTCATACGAACCGTTGTGCACCACTTCACCGGGTTCCGGTATACGGCCCAGCGCACTGAAAATGTAGCCGCCGAGAGAGTCGTACTCTTCAGACTCCGGCACACTGATACCCACCTCATCATTCACCTCATCCACCGGCGTCTTCGCATCAAACAAATAAGATCCGTCTGACAACTGCTGAAAGTTATATTCCTCCTCATCGTGCTCATCTTCTATTTCTCCGACGAGCTCCTCGAGCACATCTTCCAGTGATACAAGTCCGGCCGTACCGCCATATTCATCAACAACCACGGCCAGCTGCACCCGTTCCCGTCTGAAAAGTTTGAGTAAATCATTGATGGGCATGGATTC
Organism: uncultured Verrucomicrobiota bacterium; assembly: GCA_964464115.1. GTDB lineage: Bacteria > Verrucomicrobiota > Kiritimatiellia > CAYTQP01 > CAYXEW01 > CAYXEW01. The sequence goes on along the minus strand of CAYXEW010000056.1, from coordinate 12,886 downwards.
GGGTACAAACGTCGCCTGCTTGGCAGCTGTTAACACGTTCTCGCTGTCTTTTTTTTCATTGGAAAGTTTGAGTACGTCTTTCACATGCACGACGCCCCGCACATCGTCGAGTCCCTCATGAAAAATGGGAAGCCGGGAATATTTAGACTGGTTGATCACAGCGATACTGTCCCCGATTGTTTCGGTGTCTTCGACCCCTTCAATTTCCACGCGGGGTGTCATAATTTCCCTGACCACGGTATCGCCGAACTCAAAAACACTGCGAATAATTTCGCGCTCTTCTTCTTCCAGCCGTTTTTCATCCGCCTGTTCGACGAGCGACATGATTTCCTCTTCTGAGGTCGGCCGATGTTCTTCTCCCGCATGTGAAAGAAAGGTTTCTGAAAGGAATTGCTCCCATTTATTGATAGGCCCGATAATCGGGAAGAGGAGAAAGGCTAGGGAGCCTGCGGCGCCAAGAAAGTGTCTCGTCAGGCGGTCGGCGTAGGCACCCGCTATGACACGCGGCAGTGTGCTGGTCAGACCGTATACCATGAGACCATAGAGGACGACGGCGATAATCCGGAAAAGAAGCGGGCTCAACTGCCAGCGGATGGCCTGCCAGAAAAGCAGTATTGAAGCCATATGCGCCGCGAGGGCTAAGAGCGCCATCCCCCCCAGCAGCAGCGGCCACCGTGCACTCCACTTCGCTATTTTTCCCGACATTTCCGGGTACTTGTCTTCCAGGCGCGTAAGACCCGCGTCCTGCGTATAGCGAAAAGCATACAGGAGTAGTTTGAAAAATGAACACAGCAAAAGTGTCCCGAGAGCTGTTGCCAACCCATCATTGAGGTAAGTATTCATCATAGGTCGTAAATCAGTCCTTCCGTGAGGTGCTGTTGCAGGAGACTCACCAGCCACGCATTTTCTTTGCGCCGCATGCGCCGTCTGTCTTCGGGCCGGGCATCATCAGCGCCCGTTAAATGGTTGCATCCGTGTGCAATATAGAGGGCCAGTTCTCTCGAGGCTCTGCCATAGACACCGTCCAGCTCAGCTGCGCGTTCCACATTGACAAAGATTTCCCCGGACCACCCCTCACCTTCTACCATGGGGCCATAAGCCTGTGAGATCACATCGGTGGTCCATTTCCTACCAAACACCTGTCCATTCACCTCTTTCATCTGACGGTGATTCATCAGTTCCAGCACCAACTCCTGCCATTCCAGCCGATCAGGAGTGCTGATTTTTCTGCTCAGCATCTGTAGCAGTCGTTCCAGTTTCTTCCTGTTGAGGCGAAACATTCTCTGCCTGTTTTTGATTCTGATCTTCATCATTTGGGTAGGCTACTCTGCCGTGCAGCATATTTGTCAACGTAAAAACAAAAGAGTGCTTGATAGCGGTGAGCTCGCGAAAGGTCAGTTCGCAGTTATTGAGCTGGCCGTCGAGCAGTTTATTCTTCACAATGTCGTTTACAAAGGTTTTGATTCGGGCGGGGGTCGGCTTGTCGATGGATCGCGAGGCGGCTTCTACAGAGTCGGACAGTGAAACAATCCCCATTTCACGCGTAATGGGTGTCGGGCCATCGTACCGGAAGTCTTCCTCTCGTATCGACGCATCCGCTTTCTTTTTCTCGTCGGGTTTCGCGTTCTGATTGAGCGCCCGCTGGTAAAAGAAGGAAACCATGCCGGTTCCATGATGCTGCTGAATTGCATCTATAATCGGCCTCGGCAACTTGTAGCGCATGGCCATACTGACGCCCTCTTTTACGTGCGCATGAATAATGAGTTTACTCATACTGGGCGAGAGATCATCGTGCGGATTCTGCTGAAACTGAACATTTTCAGTAAAAAAGCCGGGTTTAGACATTTTGCCGATGTCGTGAAAATACGCGCATACCCGAACGAGCAGATCGTTGGCTCCGATGGTCTGCGCCGCACCCTGAGCCAGGTTTGCCACCATCAGGCTGTGATGATAGGTGCCGGGGGCCTCCAGTGCAAGGCGCTGCAGGAGCGGATGCCCCATATCAGACAGTTCGAGCAGGCGGATGTCGGTGGTAATGCCAAAAAGCGTTTCCAGCACCGGTATGAGAAACAGGGCCAGAACACTGTACAGAATACCGCTCAGCAGGGCTGCGGAGGCCTGTAGGACTAATACCTGTATACTCTGCTGTTGCAGGATACCCAGCGTCAGTATGAACAGCATCTTAATCAAGCCGATAAAAAGACCGGCGCGAAAGACCGATGACCGTTTTCGCACATTTCGACCCGACACGGCTGCCGTAACGCTGAGCGCCATGCCCATAATCAGGACGTTGAAACTACCATCTGTGACAACCGCAGCGGCCAGGCTCAGGAAAATTCCGATACAGAGAGCTGCACTGCTGCCTATCATAATGCTGACGAGCAAGGGAGCCATAGCCAGCGGCAGTACGGCATCCGCCAGCATGGGCGCAATAAAGCGCATATTATTTGACAAATAGAGGTGACCTCCCAGCATGGCTACATTCAGAAAAGATATGGCCGTTATCAACCAGACGGCAGATCGGTCATATAACAGGCCGGGTTTAATAAGGTATAAAATTCCGTAGAGTACCAGCACACAGAGCAATAACAGTACGCCGTTTCCCAGCAATTTAATTTGTCTGTCATGCAATGACCGGGTGCGGTGCAGTGCCGTTGCATGGGCCATCAGGTTGACTACGGTCTGCTCGTCTGCAATCTCCCCCATAATGGCAATACGGGTTCCTTCACTGACGACCTGCTTACTATCGGAGACAGCAGCGACCTCTTCCATTTTTGCTTGATCGGTCAGGGCTGGGCTGTACTTTATACTCGGTTCAAGCCAGCCATTCAGGATTGCTTCCACGTAAACGGCTTTTTTTCGGGGCCAACTCCATTCTCCCACTAACTGTTCCCCGATCCATGCCGCGGCCTCTCTCACGGAAAGCAGGTCTGAAATACTGCGCACTTCAGCCGTTGTTTTTGCGTTCTGACGCAAGGCCACATTACCCGCCTTGCTAATGCCGCCCAGACGATTCTCCTTGTCTTCACTGCTTATGATACCGCGGGACCAAGCCCCTCGTACGGTCTGGACGAGCTGGGAATGCACCGCCGCCGTATACCGATTATCCATGAGTGACAACAGTTCGTCAGGTGATAGGGAAATTTCGAGTAGATCGCTGACGGCCGCCGCCGCCTGCGCCTTGTGTTCAGCTGTATCATCAGGGTGGTTATCATCCATAAAGGACAGGCGTTCATAGACTTTATCCAGTTTGCGGATGAGCGAGTGAAGGGGCTCCTGGTTTATGACAAAGACCGGCTCAGAAGTATCTGCCGCCTGGCGCCGAGCCAGCTCCGTCTTTGCCGTATCGACACTTTCAAAGTCTAGCGCCGAAATGACGGTGGACGGAATCCGTTGTCCAACGGCAATCGAAACCAGGTGCTGAGGACGGGCCAGAAAGGCCAGCAGCATAACCGGAATCCACAACAACAGCCCGGCGATAAATACGGATATCGGGAGACGGCGATTTTTGCGGTAATAGCTGGCTTTGTCCATTTTCTTGGAGCGGCGCGTTCTGGATTTGCTTATTTGTGATGATGGAGCCATAATGCGACACCTCTCTCTATTCTGTAACGTGTTGATACGCCCTGATAATCTGCTGGACAAGTTCGTGTCTTACCACATCCGTTTCATCCAGGTGTGTAATCGCGATACCCTCAATCCTGTTCAATTTCTTCTCTGCCTCGATCAGCCCGGAGCTTTTAGAGGGCGGCAGGTCAATTTGAGTGGAATCCCCTGTTACAACACATTTTGAATCTATTCCGAGACGGGTAAGAAACATCAGCATTTGCTCAGATGTCGTATTCTGAGCCTCATCGAGAATAACGAATGCATGATTCAGCGTCCGCCCACGCATATATGCCAGGGGAGCCACTTCTATAACACCCCGGTCGATATGCCGTTCAATATCATCGGGCTGCATAACATCGTAGAGCGCGTCGTAGAGCGGCCGCAGGTATGGCATTACTTTGGCCTGCAGATCGCCCGGCAGATAACCGAGTGCCTCGCCCGCTTCAATGGCGGGCCGTGTCAATATGATACGGCTGACGTCATCGCGCAGTAGAGCCGAGACTGCGAGCGCCATAGCCAAATAGGTCTTTCCCGTTCCGGCTGGGCCGACACAAATAGATATATCGTGCTGCAGAATTGACTGAACGTAACGGCTCTGACCCAGTGTTTTAGGAAATACGGGCTGTTTTCCCCGGCCGACTTCTATTCGGCATTGGTGAATAGCCTCCACCTCTCCATCCCGACCGTCCCTGAACGCCTTTGCGGTATAGAGAATTTCACTCTGGCTGAAACGGTTCCCTCCGTTTCGCAACCGCTGCAGATGATGCACCAGCTTTTCAACAGATCGGCAGCCGGCTTCATCCCCTTCAAGATCGAGCCGCACGTCACGAAACGTCATGCGCAAACCAAACAGTTCTTCAAGGCGGCGCAGGATCTGCATATCTCTACCCAGCAAGTCCTGAGCTTCTACAGTGTTATGGAAATGAATAGTCGGCATACAGCACTTTCAGAAAAAGAGTCGAATCCTGTAGATTTACAGGTAGATGCAAGTAAGTCTTGATTCCACATTTAACATATAGGTATATAGCGTCATAACAGTACAACTGTGTATTAAAATACAACACATCCTCATTAAAATGCAATAACGTTTAAACGGGTAAGTCCCGGCACACAGCTGTCGATAGAGTATGAGTAATCATCAGCAAATGAAGGAACTGGAGCGGAGGGCGACGGCCTCTTTTCTGAAAACCTCCCGCAAGTTTCTACTGTTACTGACTGTTATTGCAGCCTGTCTCGGAGCCATACACCTTTCTCCCGTTAAAGAATATCTTGATATTCAGTATTTCAAAGAGCTTATCCGTGGTTACGGGGCGGCCGGACCTTTTGTTTTTCTCGTGCTGGCAGTGGCTCTGACGGCTGTCGGTTGTCCGCGGCTCATTTTCAGTGTTGTCGCCGGTATGCTGTTCGGCTTCAGTCGTGGGCTGTTTATTTCTCTGGCAGGGACCATCGCCGGTTCCTACCTGACATTTATATTTGCCCGCTGGAGTGGCAGAACATGGGTGCTGAACCATTTACCCAAGCATAAAATGCTGGATATGGCATTGAACACGCACTCCATTCTGGCCGTTGCCCTTGTCAGGCAAATGCCGTTGGCCAGTATACTCATCAACTTTATGATCAGTATTACCCGCGTGAGTCACAGTACATTTCTGGCGGGGACGCTGCTGGGTTACCTGCCTTCATCAACCATTGCGACCCTCTCAGGCAGCAGCCTCGGAAAGCAGGCATCGGTCACATCGTTTATCCAACTGGGTACAGCCATCCTGCTGCTGTTCGCTCTTAGCGGCGGTATTGCACTGATTCGAAAAAAGATGAACCATAGAGATGCAGCATAGGTGCTCCCTTCTGTCAGGGTGCATATACTTTGACTTTATATTCTATGCGTCTGGTCCTGCCCGCCGCAATCACGACATTCATTAACAGCGATCGATCCACCAGTTCAGCCTCTTCAGTGCAGCGCACTAAATCCCACTTAAAATCTACAGGAGGCGACTCTAATATTCTCACATCGGCTTCCTGCGGGCGGCTGTTTTGAATTACAAGTTCATATTCATCCTCGTAGAGCTGGGGACTCAGCTGAGTGCGGCTAATGCGTCGCCGGTATCCCCCAACGGATTCTGATGGGCCGAGCGACACACGAAGATATTTAGAAGCGGATACATGAGAAATCCAGGCCTTTTTTTTGTCATCCCGCTCGGTGACGGTCACCTCGCCGGGGGGCAAGCTCATACCCAAACCGTTTTTTGATATATTCTGAACTTCCAGAAACTCATAGAGCGGTAACTTGCTGCGCTTGATTTGAAGCGGAAAGTTCGCCGAGTGCATCTGAAACTGTCTTTTGCCCCGAACTCTCTTGACGGAAACCATACTCAGAACGGTCTCCGTATAAGGTTGCAGGCTAATGCGGCCGGGCAGTTTATAAGCCCGCTCTGCCAGCTCTTTCTGCTCCTTTTCAACAAATCTCATACCGAGTGGACTGTCACGAAAATCGAGAAACCCGGTTGGGTGTTCACGATTGCCCGTCACCGGACCATCATGCCCCACCACTGTTGCCGCCACATCCTCAAAAACCTGCGGGGTCTGGTTCTTTATGGATACGAGGCACTGCAGATCAACAGATGCGTCCCCCTGCCCCTTTTCATCACGTATCACAATTCGGTAGCGTGATTTCCACTGGAGGGGGCCCGTCCAGTAAGCCCATTCTACATCCTGCGGGCCACTGTGGTAAGCGCGCAGCTTTACATCCATCGAGTGATAATCCGTTGCCACTTCCTCAAATGCAGCGCGCTGCATATCATATACCATGGCGTCATGGAGCCGTTCCCGCGGTTCCCTTTTCGCACCTCTTCCCCAGTCCAGCAATTCCACCGGATAGAGCAATCCTCTCAAAACCATTTTATCATCAACCGGCGGTGATCCCGTTTCCAGAGAAAGCCACTGTTCTCCACGCTGCAGATCCAACACTTCCTCCGCCCGTACCAGAGCCACGTTGTCATAAATGACAATACCGGTAATGCGGGGGGTTTCGGCGGGAGCTGCAACACATCCCAGCAGCAGAAGTATGATCAGACGGTATATCATGGGGCGCCCGTTACCAGCTATAGCGTACCGTATACTGAATGGACCGGGTGCTTCCGGCTTTCATCAGCGGGCGAAACTCGATCGTCTGTTTGTGGGTTTCCCGGTATTCGTGATCCGCTTTGACAATTTCATATTCATGCCAGCGATACAGGTGTTCGACTACGCGCACCTCAACATCTTCCGTACCCGTATTTTCAAGCCTTATTTCAAAGCTTTCTTCGTACTGATGCAAGGGTGTCACTTCGCGGTAGCCCGTGCGTTCGCGTTCACCTTTGAGATCCCGGGCCGCACCCAGTCGAACGCTGCCGAATGACCCAACTTCGCTCGCCGATAGCCGATCTTCGCCAATCATATCGACACGGTCTTCTTCCTCTCTCACAAACAGTCGAAAGACACCGGCCGGAAGAGGTTTCCCGAGACCAGCCCCGGCGCTGTTTTCAAATTCCAGAAACTGATCTATGCGACGGTGGTATTCGGTACCGTAATTCCAGTCATTTCGACGGTTGCGGCGAAAGCGGTCAAACAACGCACCATCGTAGACATAAAAGTGTGTAACAGGAATATCATCGGCCATAATGAACTGTATATTCAGTTCCTGACCTGGATAGATCTGATGCTGACCATCCACATCGTATTGCGAGGCCGCCAATTTACCCATACTCCCTGTTTCGGGTTCCAATACATTTTTGCCATAATGATAGCGGTAGCCTTTGAAACCGGTCTGCCGGTCCGCCCCCTGGCCATTCATTGATTCGGCATAGTGCTGCCCAGTTGACAGGAGCCTGATACGTGCATTTTCATAGGCGATACCCGTATCATTCTGCAGCGAGACCCGACCTGATAAAAATGCATTTTTCCGGGACTCATCAAGAATCATTTCGTAGGCTGCCTGCCAGTAAAAACGTTCCGCCATGTACGAAAGCCGAAGGTTATAAGGCGCATCCTGACCGCTGCGCACTTCCCATAACAATGTAGGTGTGCGATAGATATCTCCGTGCGCGGGGAAGGCAATACTCAATATAGCGGATGCTGGAATGGCCTGCGTCGTTTCATCATCAGTTTTTAGAATCAGAGTTTGGGGTTCGCTCCGGCCATCGCCCCCTATAGTGTCCATTGATGTCAGCAGTACCCCCGTATAAGAGGTCTCCTGTAGATTGACGGTCACAGTTTTGTCCCGGTATTTGAGCAACATACGGTCCAGACTCTTCATATCATAAGCAAAGATATACTTTTCAGACTCAAAGTCAGCCCGTTCACTGGGGGTAATGATAGAGACGGACAGCGGGTCCAGCGTTGTCGGCAACCGGGTAAACCGCACCCGGCTTTCACCGCGGGCGAGGTTCACCCTTCTGCGCTCATGTATGAGCGCGCGGCCATCATCATAAGCATACACCGTGACCCCCTGCGGCTCCGATGCATCTATTGGAGCCCCAACGGCCCTGCTCATACCCAAAACCCATAACACTGTCAATAATCCTGCCGCAACCGATTTCATAGTAAGGTGCTCCGTTGTAAGTTGATTAAGCCTATAGCATGACATGCATGACGATGCAATGCCTAAGCGCTGCCGGCAATTTATTAAATGAGCATTTCGACAATCGCATATTTCAGGTTATTAAAGGTAAAACATCTCAAAGGCCGTAAAACTATTACCGCTCGAGACCCAATGGGTAAAATTCAAAATTGTAGGACGTGAACGGTCGCAGACCTTCCAGCCGCATCTCTCGTTTCGTTGCAAAACAAACAGATCAGCCTGCTTGCAGGAGGCTTTCCGGGAGGGCCCGCGGCTTAGCGGGCCGGCTCTGTGTGCGGACGCCGGGGCCGGCGTCCCTCCCTATTGTTTTCCATCCGTATCACGCGCCTATTCGTGGTCGCCGGCCAGCGTTTCAGCGGCGGGATCTTTTGTCTTAAATTTTACGCTGGATCCTGCAAGAACCATATACCCTCCTAGGGCCCAAACCGTTCTTTTGGCACAGTTGTTCCTTGCCCTAACGTAAGGTATACGCCCGAAGCATCTTCGCGAAATAAGTAAACAGGATAAACCTCATCTCTTGTACTTTTTGTTATGCGCGAATCCATTATGGCCAACCAAGGAACACTCGCCCAGTTACCCACTCCGGCGCTTCTTTTCAAATGCAGACTCGAGTTGCTCGGCAAAATGACATGGCTGAGAGCTGTTACAAAATCTTTGCGAATAAAATCGGCCAGCTGATTTTCTCCAAAAGGCTTTTGCTTTTCCTCCGGCCAATCATTGAGATTTTTTCTATAGAATTATGAATATTCATAATACGCCTTATGGTTTTCCCATAAGAATTTACCACGCGACCTACCAGTGGCCACGAGTACAGCCGATGCGTTTGAGTACGCCTTTTCTTTAAGCGCCTCAATGTGTTTATCAAGCGCAGAGCAATTTATCTTCATCTGATCGGCGAGCTTTTGTTGGAGTTCGGTTTTCAAGTCGTTCATGGATTCACTTCTGTTTTTTCAAGGTCTGTAAAAGCTGGTGCCCTTTTTCAGTAAGACGGTATTTTTGCTTACTGCTACGCGGCTTTCCCGGAATGGTCATTTCCAAGAGTCCAGCATCCACTGCCGGGTACAGAAAATCGGTGCGGAAGTATTTCCGATCAGTGATGCCAGTGAGCGTCTGTAGTTCTTCGCGGAGCATAGCCCCATCGCACGCCTGCAACAGCCGCTCAACTTGGGGGGTAACTTGGGGGGTGACTTGGGGGGTAACTTGGGGGGTCGGAATAATTTTGGCGGTTCGTGCCGGATTTTCTCCAAATTCGGGTACGCTGATGATCATGCGGAAGCTGTCGCCCTCTATCAACTGGGGATCGGAGCCACCGTATTTTTTTCCGTAGAGCATCATTTTCCGCATGCCGGAACCCAGTTCATCCGCTCGGTCGATTTCCCTGAAAAAAGCACTAAGAATGGGGTTCTTCTGATAGGGAACCATGGTCTCTGGATCGAGAATCCCGAAGCCGTGCGGTCGGCTTGGATTATCGGTGACGACCCGTCCATATTCGATGATCAGGCGCGAGGTGGCACCGCTCGCGTATTCGCGGTGAATGAGCATGTTGGAGGCGACTTCACGGAAAATATGGTCCCGCAGGCTGCGGCGTTCGATGCCTTCCAGATAAAAGGGGTCGGGGAGGTGTTTCTGAATAAATGCCAAAATCCGGTCATAACTATCAATCAGGTTGGTACGAACCAGGTCGCGATCATCATAACGATTTACATCGACTTTGCGCAGCAGCAAGTCCGTGCGATGAGAGGGGCAAACCTGCAGAATCTGATTGTCGTGACCGAAGATCATCACACCGGCAAGGGTGACCCCAGATTTCCCCGAGTCCGGATCGGCTTGCACCAACTGGGCACTTTGGAGCAACGTTGCGTCGTCCATGTCGGCCCACGGATGATTTTTTCGATTGATGCGCACATGACGGCGGCAACGATCAATCAGATCCGCACAAAGCTCGTCCGGTTGTATCCAGGGATACACTCGGTTTTCGCTGTAGGTCGACTGCTTACGCTGATACAGCCGGGCGACTTGTACTGTATGATCGGTGATGTCTATGTCGCCGTCTTCGTTACGATCATAGATGCGCCCGTTACAACGGTGCACCTGCGAGCTTTCAGGAACATAAACATGCAGCAGATGGGCTCCGTCCAGCTCGGTTTCAGTAACCGAAAGGTACGTTGGCGGACTGATTTTCTGCGGATTGTTGATTGCCGTCACGAAATCATTTCGGATTTGATCAATGGCCAAAGGGTCAACTCCCGCCGGAGTACCGTCGTCTTCCACCCCAAGCAGGATAACACCGCCGTTGCGGTTTAGAAACGAACAGACGGTTTTGTACACATCGCGATTAATCCCACTGCGGCAGGTTTTGAATTCCAGCGTCAGCCCTTCGCCCCCGTGAATCAGCTTCTGCAACTGTTCTGTATCGTAATTTCCAAACATCGGAAACTTTCTACCGGATTCTTCCAACCGTTGCCATTCCCTTTGATCATTTCTTTTTGGATACAAAAAGCACTTTCGCTGCGCTCAGGTGGAAGCTTGCGGCGAAACAATCTGAAAAAGGTTTACCACTTACTCAGCTTGCAATTTCAGCCGGTTGATCGCGGCGTAGTCTTCAAGCAGCAGTTCCTGCAGGCGGGTGCGTCCGCCGGTCTGTACGCATTGGTCGTCGATTCGGAGGTAGAGCGGCACCAGGGCCGACTCGTCTGCCTTGCTCCGATGAGCCGTTGTGACAGCCAGCAATAGGGTCCGCAGCCGGTCGGCGGCTGTTTCGGTGCCGATTGCCTCCATCATTTGATCCAGCGGCGGATCGAGCGGGGTTCCGCGTCCTCCAACTGCGATAATTTTTTCCAGCGCGTTTTCGAGGTCGGGCAGTATCATGGTGCTGATTTTCGGTTTACTGGCCAGCGTTTCGGCGGCGGGCACGAGTTTGGCTCGTTTATAGCCGTGCACAGCGGCGATGCTCCCCTGCCCGATGCGTTCGCATCCGTCCCAGAGGACCGGCAGCAGCCAGCAGAAAAAGGCAAAAAGCGCTTGCAATAGAATCCAGAGCATTTGGGCCAAAAACACAGCCATTACGATGACGGCCTGCACCGCAAAGGCGGCCAGGGCAAAGACGGCATAGACCATCTGAATGGCGGCGGCGTTCTTGCCGCGTATCTGTACGCCCCCGAGTTTGACCGATGAGCGGTTGGGCTTCATCCAGTTGAAGGTGCCGAGCGCGTTTTTGGTGGAGGCGCTGATCCCGCTTTTAGAGAGATTCAGTTTGGTCGGCCCTTTGCCATACCGGCCTCGCAGGCGGAAGTTGCCGTTCTGAAATCCGGAGTTGGTTCCTTTGGCAATGCGGGTGGTTGCCCGGAATCCGTGCTTGGAGTTGGCGGTCAGGTTCAGACCGGCAACCTTGATCTGTTCGCGGACAGCTACCCCACCGGTACGGCTGACCCGCAGGTGTCTACCCCGGTGTTCAATCCGCTTCTGCCTGCCGCCGCTGTCTTTTTCTCCGATGTTGAACAAAATCATTTCCTTTGATGAGACCTTATCGCAGAGTAAATAGCCGACAAAAAGAAAAAGAGAATAAGATAAAGGAAAAAGATACCAGCCAAAGATTTTTACACTCTTTCATTTATTGAGATGCTTACACAGCTTTTCATATTGCTTTTTCAGGTCTTGATTATCTTCAACCATAGCACAACAAGGGCTCATGCTGGTTGGATACCCCATACTCAGTAATTGGCTGATCTGTTTGTTTTGCAGCGGATCGGATGCCGCATCTTTAGCCAGGGAATCCATTAGCTGTCTGTATCGTTTTCGACCCGATATACTGTCGCTCAACCCATGGTGACCCCTTTTCCCTAGCTTGTATTGCTTTTTTTGATCCAGTCTTCGATAATGAGGTCATGTACGCGATTGAATTCTTTGGTGTTATTTGTAACCAAAGTCAGGCCTTGGTACAGGGTATGAGCAGCGATCAGGCAGTCTGTCAGGTCTTGTGATAAAGAATCTTGTCAAATGTGTACGAAAACAGTATGACCTCAATTATTATGGTTGGGTTGAGCGTATACGATTATGCAGGCATCGGACTGGTCCTCATTCTGGCAGTGACCGGAGCCGTCCGGGGACTTTCAAAAGAAGTGGCGGGAGTTTTTAAGGCTGCCGGCATTCTCGTCGGTGCCTATTTCCTGTTTCATCCCGCGGCCGAATGGCTGTCCGCCCGTTCCAGTCTCAATCCCGCTCTGGCCAGAGCCGCGGCGCTACTCATCGTTTTATTGCTTTTGACCCTTTTATTTTCTCTGCTTGCTCGACTTCTCGCGCACCTTCTTCAATTGGCATTTGAGGGTTTTATTGAGCGCATAGGTGGTTTTCTGGCCGGGGCTCTCAAGGGGTTGATATTGCTGGGACTGCTGTATACAGCCCTCTTCGCTGCACCGGGGTCCGGCCCGGCAGACCGTGTCATAGAGGAGTCTGTTTTGGGTCGCCATTATTACGAATATCTTCCGCGTATCTACGAAGAGGCAACCAATGCCTTGCCGCACTAGCCTGCATACTTCATAAAAACGCCATAACAAATAGTACGTATTGAATAACATGCGTGTATGAAAAATGCAGCAGCATCCCTGGCGCCCCTGAAGTTTGGCAGGGCCCCTTCATCCCAGCGCTGTAATTTCTTCTGCATTC
>CAYXEW010000055.1:0-16786 GCA_964464115.1 uncultured Verrucomicrobiota bacterium | reverse complement strand
GAAAATCTCGCTACGAGATATTTCCGACCCTTCGATCCGCTATTTTCCAACATTTTCAGTAAAGTCCAAGACATCCTGCAATCCGCCAAGTCTCTTTTGACCCACAGATTCTGAGGAAGACCCAATAATACAGGTTTGCGATCGAAAGATGTACGAATCAATATCGCATTGGAAGAGAGCGATGCGTCGGGGGCATTGGCTTGCATGGGTTAACATTTGGGTTGGCAGTGTATACGTGCGGCCTGTTTTCTGTAAATGATAGTGATTGTGCTGATTAACGGGATCGTATAGGTTTTTCTGCGTCATGAAAATATCCGTATTTACCGACAGCTTTCTTCCTTACATATCGGGTGTCAGCTTTGCCGTGTTGAATCAAATGAATGAGATGGCGGCTCGCGGACACGAAATTTCCATCTTTCGCCCGAAGCCTTCGCGGGGTAAAGAAGAGGGCTTTGCTGAATTGCATCCGGCCATTCACATCTGTGATATTCCGATATCGATTCCCAATCGCCGCTTGCCCGACTTTACATTTGCCATTCCTTCTTTTGTCAGTTCTTATCAAGAGGCACGGAAATTCCGACCCGATATCATACATGTGCACAGTGAATGGGGTTGCGGATGGGAAGGCCTTACGGTTTCCCGACTGTTGGGTATTCCGTGTGTAGGGACCTTTCATACCTTTTACGCCGAACCGGAATACCTCAAACATTTCTATCTGCCTGACTTTCGGGCCACCAAAGAGCTGATGTGGCGTTATTCCATCTTTTTTTATAATCAGTGCCACACCGTGATCAGTCCTTCGCATTCCGTCAAAATGGAGCTGGTGGAAAAAGGCGTCGGCCGCCGGCCTGTCATCCTTTCCAACGGCATTGTCGAGCCCGTTTTACTTCCCGATGAAGCCATCAGGAAGAAACGTGCCGAGCTGGGTATTCACGGCCCCAGCATGGTTTATGTCGGCCGCGTCGCCGAAGAAAAATCGCTGGATGTGGTGGTGAGAGCTTTTGCTTATCTGCACCGCAAGCTTCCACAGGCGCGCTTCGTGCTCGTTGGCGACGGACCTGCGGATGCCAAGATTGATGAAACGATTAAACGGGAAGGTGTTCAGGATGCGGTGCTGCGCCTGGGTAGTATTTCACATGATCGCCTGATGGAAGAGAACATCCCCCGTCTCGGTGATGTCTTTGTTACCGCCAGTAAAACGGAAAACCAGCCGATCAGCATCCTGGAGGCCATGATGTTCGGCCTCCCCGTAGTCGGGGTTCGGGCGAAAGGTATTCCGGAACTGGTGCACAACGGGGTCAATGGTTTTCTCTGCGAGCCCGACCGGCACGAAGAGATGGCGGAAGCTGTCCTGCGCATCATAGATACGCCATCGCTGCTGAACCGCATGAGTCAGGCGGCCCGTCGGCATGGTGAGCGCAACGGTATCCGGCAGGTAGGGCATCAGCTTGAGCGCGTCTATCACCGAACCATCAGAAAGTACCAGAAATGGAAACGGCGCGATAATCGCCGTATGCTAGGGCCTTAATCTGTATTCTTGTGGCTCTTCGTACTATTTCGTGGAAAGCGTGTACTGTCTCTATAACATCAGCGAATAATGCGTCCAATTCGATTTTGGACTTCATTTTTTTATTACCCCACGTTATTCAATACGTACTATTCGTTATGGCGTTTTTTATGAAGTATGCAGGTTAAACTTCTACCCTTGCCGAAGTGCTGCGGCTTCCTGAAAAATGCGTTGTGCGCACAGCTCTTTGGTCAGATGACCCCAGTCTTCAAAGGCCTCTTTTCCAGTGCGCAGGAATCGGTACGTCCCTGATGATCCGCCGAGTGCATCCATGGCGTTGAGCACGATGCCGTCCAACTTCTTCCTTATGAGTTTCTCGCGCGCTTTCTGCAGACCGTCGTGTGTTTGCAAAGCGAAGCCGATGGCGACCTGGTGCTGCTCTTTTTTTTGACAGAGCGTACCCGCTATATCCGGTGTGGGCTCCAGCTCAAGTACGCTGGCGTTATCCGTTTTTGGTTCCTTCTGCTCTGATCTGTGTGCGGGCCTGTAATCCGCAACCGCGGCGGCAAAAACAGCTATGTCGGCCTGGCTGAAAGGTGCTCTCGCCGCCTCGAGCATTTCAGCGGCGCCGGTCACCTGCACAATCTCTACAAGCTCATGCCTCGGCAGTCGTTCTTCAGCGACGGGCCCTGTTACGAAGACGACGTGTCCGCCCGCCCGTGCCGCAGCCTCCGCCAGCGCAGCACCCATCCTGCCGGTACTGGCATTGGAAAGATATCGTACCGGGTCGAGGTGCTCCCGCGTCGGTCCGGAGGTGATGAGTACGGTTCCTGAATACACGTTCATTCTCCTGCCGGGTCCCATCGCATAAACGAATGCCGACACTGCTCGATCCGCCGTGTATTTGAAAAAACAGACCCTGTAGTCAGCGGCGACAGTCTATATATGTTTGTTGTCACTTTCATCCTTAACGGCGTAACCGGAATCCTGCCTTTGAAAATTCACCTTGTTTTTCTTCATGTAAATATCGTGTACATCTTCCGCACTCATACCGACGACCTGAGCCAGAGAAATAAGGAAGTGGAACAGGTCGACAATTTCAACGCGGGCGTTCTGCTTGTCGTACTCCTGATACTGTGCCCACCATTTCCACGGCACACTGTCCACGAGTTCCGCGGCTTCCTGCGTCAGTGCCCGGGTATAATTCAGAATCCATTCCGGCTGCTTTTCCTCCGGCATATTGGTGGAATCCACCCCAATGCGCTCATTCAGCGCCGCCTGCATCTTAAACATTTCTTTCAGTAGGTCTTTTGTTTCCATAATGGCTCCCGTTCTGTTGAATGCCTTTATATGCTATATCACCCGAACAACGGTATTTCCATCTTTTACTTGTCTGATCCGAACGGTCAGGGCATATACACGGAGTGCACCCTCCGGGGATGTATGAGTGGCGGCGGCAAAATGCACTGGCGGTTGATGATTATACTCACGCCATCCGGCGGGGTCTAAAGCACTGGATGATTTACTTCAGCCGGAGACGTTCATACTTCGCGATGGGACTGTATGAAGAGTCGATGCAAGATCTCAATACAGGGCTACGTTTAACAGACGAAAGGCCGCAGGAGCGGCGGGAGATGCTTGAAAAAATTCGGACACAATTACCGTAGGGCGGTGGCCTCCGCCCCGGCACAACGCGGATTTTTTCTTTCCGTCTGTTTGAATGGGTGGCATAGTAAAGCATAGTAGCAATTGACAAAGCGGTGTTTCACCGGGGGAGAAAAATGGAAAACATAATTATATTGGGTTCGGGTGCCGCGGGCTGTACAGCGGCTATTTACAATGCGAGAGCCAACCTGGAACCGTTGGTCTTTGAAGGTATACAGCCCGGCGGGCAGCTCACGACGACAACTGATGTTGAAAATTATCCGGGTTTCCCCGAAGGCGTCGACGGCTATTCGATGATGGATATGCTGAAAAAGCAGGCAGAGCGCTTTGGCACACGCTTCGTTTCGGGCGCGATAGAGAAGGCGGATCTATCCTCCCGGCCTTTCAAACTTACATCTGATTCGGGCGAAGAATATGAGACGCAGACGTTGATCATTGCGACCGGTGCCAGTGCTAAATACCTGGGGATTGAATCGGAGCAGAAGTTGCTTGGTCACGGTGTATCTGCCTGTGCCACCTGTGATGGGGCGTTTTACCGGGATGTGCCGGTTTGTGTCATCGGCGGCGGCGATACAGCCATGGAAGAAGCTACATTCCTGACCAAGTTTGCATCTAAAGTCTATATTATTCACCGTCGCGATGAATTCCGCGCCTCTAAAATTATGGTGGATCGTGCGCTGCGTAATGACAAAATTGAAGTGTTGTGGAACAGTGTAGTCAGCGAAGTGCTGGATGTGAATAAGAATGAGGTGACCGGGGTCAGGGTCAAAAATACAGAGACGAATGAAGAAAGAGAGATTGAGGTAAAGGGATATTTTTCCGCTATTGGTCATAAACCCAACACGGATCCCTTTGTCGGCCAACTTGAAATGGATGAAGTGGGCTATTTGATGGCCGACAATACGAAGACGAGTATTGACGGCGTCTTTGCTGCCGGTGATGTTCAGGATTCACAGTACCGGCAAGCCATTACGGCGGCCGGTTCCGGCTGTATGGCAGCCCTGGAAGCGGAACGGTTTCTGGAACGCTTGGAGCACGGTTGACAGCCGGCGCCGCCCAGCGGCTCTTCACATACGCACACTCTCATCAGAGACGTACATATGGGTAAAAACTCACTAGTGGACTGGTTTGTCAGGGGTGTCGATGCGCGCACCTTTATGCGCCTGCTGACCTATCTGAGGCCGTATCGCCGCAGGCTGTTGACGGGTGTTTTTTTTGGTATTCTCTTTGCGGGTTCGACCATCGGAATTCTGCCGACTTCTCAGGATGTATTTGCCCGGGTTTTTGACATTGAGGATGCGTCGTGGGTCAAAACCCTGGTGGCGGCCCTTGTGCTGCTCATCTGCGGGCTGGGTCGAGGAGCGGGTGCTTTTCTGAGCCGCTACTATATTGAGTGGGTGGGTAACCGGGTGGTGACCGATATGCGCATCGAAACCCTGAACGCTGTCCAGGCCCAGTCCCTGAGTTTTTTCACATCCAGTCGCACCGGCGACATTATGTCACGAGTGGCGAATGATACCATGCTCGTAGAGCGGGCGGTTTCCACAGTCATCAGCGACCTGGTCCAGCAACCGCTGGTATTTTTGGGGGCCCTGATTTATCTTTTCTATATTGACCCCGTTTTGGCGGCAGGCATCTTCATTCTGTTTCCACTCTGTCTCGTGCCGGTGACGGTCTTCGGACGTCGCGTACGTCGCTTTTCCAAAGAGGGGCAGCAGATGATGGGGGATATGACATCGCTGTTGCAGGAATTGTTGAGCGGGATGCGCATTGTCAAGGCCTTTGCAATGGAAGACTATGAGAGCTCCCGTTTTGCCGCTGCGGCCAACCGCGTATTTGGGAAGTTAATGAAAATCGCGGTGGCCCGAGCGGCTAACAACCCCATTATGGAAGTGCTGGCCATCGTGGGTATCTGCGGCATCATGTTCTACGCCAAGACGGCTGCCATGACCACTGCCGATTTCTTTGTTTTTGTGCTGGCCTTTGTGATGATGTATGAGCCCATCAAAAAAATCAGCCGCATCAATATCCAGATTCAGCAGAGTGCGGGGGCGGCTGACCGCATTTTTGAAATTATTGATGCCCCGGTCGAAATACAGGACGCGGCCGATGCCGTGCCGCTGGAGGGCCCCATTCAGAGTATCTGCTTCCGGGATGTATGCTTTGCCTACGAAGAGGAACCCGTTTTGCGTGGCATCAACCTGGAGGTGAAGGCCGGTGAATGCATTGCTATTGTCGGCAGTTCCGGGTCGGGAAAGAGTACGCTCGTGAATCTCCTGCCCCGTTTTTATGACGTGATTGAGGGCTCGGTCGAGATTAACGGTGTTGACATCCGGCACTATACAGCGGCCTCTCTGCGCCGGAATATCGGTCTCGTGACACAGGACACTATTCTCTTTAATGACACCATCGCCAGCAATATTGCCTATGGGCACCGGGAGGCGCCGACGGAGCAAATTAGTGAAGCGGCCCGCCGCGCCCACGCCCATAAGTTTATCATGGAAACGCCGCGACAATACGACACGATGATCGGCGAACGCGGGGTGAAATTGTCCGGCGGCCAACGCCAGCGCCTCTCTATTGCGCGGGCCATTCTGCGCAATCCGCCCCTGCTGATTCTCGACGAGGCGACCAGCGCGCTCGATACCGAATCCGAACGCTATGTCCAGGCGGCCCTCAATGAACTCATGACCGACCGGACCGTGTTTGCCATTGCTCACCGCCTGTCCACGATCGCCCATGCCGATCGTATTATCGTGCTGGATCAGGGCCGCATTGTAGAGCAGGGTACTCACGGTGAACTCCTGGCGCGATGCGGCATCTACAAGCATCTGTACGATATTCAGTTTAACCAGGGCTGACGCCGTCGGCTGTCAGATCCGCCCGCGATACTTCAGCAAAATATCGCGCACGTAGCGCTTGGTGGAGGGGTAGGAAATGTTTTCCCAGAACGCCCGGGGCTCATTCACCTCTTCTGTCCACCAGCGCAACGCATTTTTGCGACCGGCATTGTATTCAGCGAGCGCCATGGGGTAGGGGTCGGGATGAAACTGCTTCCAGTAGTCGACCGCCCGGGCTAGGTACCAGCCGCCGATGAGGATATTCGTCCTGCCGTGCGCGATATCCAGGCGGCTCATGGGCTGGGCATCGTGCGCCCGCTGCCAGTCCTCGACAGCACCCGGCGTCACCTGCATCAAACCGATTTCATGGTGGGCGCCAACCCGGTCGGGTATGAAACGGCTTTCTTTCCAGATGATAGATGCCAACAGGCGCGGCGGCAGTGCGTACTGCTTGCCCACTTCCACAATCACGCGGTCATACCGGTGGATGCGCTGCAGGAGGAGACTACCCGCTATCCCCGCGATCAGGACGGAGACCGTGATGTGAATCAGGACTATTTCCCTTACCATTTTATCGCTGATTATTTTCACTGAAAACAACCTTCCATACAATTGATGCTATCGCAACCAAAAACCCAGTGCACGTCCTTTACGCCGACAGTATGCTCGTGTATAAAAGGAAAGCCCGTTGGAATAGGGCAACACTACGGAAGAAGGAGAGCACGCATGAAGTCATACAGGAAAGAACTGTGGTTTGAGACGGGGAGTCGCCGAGCATTAATCAATATTACCCCGGACGTGGAGGGTTGTCTGCGGGAAAGCGGTATCAAGGAGGGGCTCTGCCTGGTGAATGCGATGCATATCACCGCCTCCGTGTTTATTAATGATGACGAGAGTGGGCTGCACGGCGACATCGAGAAATGGCTCGAGAAGCTGGCTCCTGAAAAACCTTACTCCCAGTATGCACACAATGGTTTTGAGGATAATGCGGACGCCCATTTAAAGCGTTCTGTCATGGGGCGGGAGTGCGTTGTTGCCATTACAAAAGGCTCTATGGATTTTGGTCCATGGGAACGCATTTTCTACGGAGAGTTTGACGGCAAGCGAAAAAAACGCGTGCTCGTCAAGATAATCGGTGAATAGGCGGCCAGCGGATGTCGGTAGCACGAGTGGCGGTAGACCTTGGGTTGAATAAGCTTTTTGACTATTCAATTCCGCAGCATCTGGCGAGTCACCTTGAAATAGGATGCCTCGTCAGTATACCTTTCGGGCACTCCGAAAAGACCGGTTTTGTAGTCGGGCTCGCAGATCACTCCGAGTATCGGCAGTTGAAACCCATACATGCTATCATCGGCGATAAATCACTGATCACGCCTACCGTTATGAAACTGGCCTCCTGGATGGCGTCCTATTACTGTTGCCCCGTCGAAACAGCGGTGCGCTCTGTTCTGCCGAGCGTCGTGCGCCGAAAAAAGGTCCAGCACAAGGAAGTTCTGCATGTGAAATTGCTGCAGATGCCTTCCGGAAAGGAACTCGAGAAGCTGGGCCGCCGAGCACCCAGACAGGCGGAAATCCTGCGCATACTGGAAGCCGGACTGGAGCAGGTGCCCTATACCCTTGCACAGCTCGCCGAGGCCGCCGGTACCGGGGTGTCGACGGTACGCTCGCTGGAGAAAAAAGGCTGGGTAGAAGTGCATTCACTGGTGGTGCGCCGCCGCGCCCATCGTTTCAGCAAGCTGCTGAAAACAGAGCCGCACAAGCTGATGGACGAGCAGATGCAGGCACTGAAAACCATCATCGAATCAATGAGCTCCGACAACCCTTCCGTTCTATTATTGCACGGCGTTACTGGCAGCGGCAAGACGGAAGTCTACCTGCAGGCCATCAGTCATGCACTGAGCAAAGGCTGCGGTGCCATTGTGCTGGTTCCCGAAATTTCACTGACACCCCAAACCGTAGAGCGTTTTCACAGCCGCTTCGGTGATCGCATTGCAGTATTGCACAGCCATTTGTCTGACGGAGAGCGGCACGATGAGTGGCATCGCATTCGGGATGGCGAGGCCGTCATCGTTGTCGGAGCACGGTCTGCACTCTTTGCCCCCGTACACCGTCTCGGCCTCATCGTCGTCGATGAAGAACACGAAACCAGTTATAAGCAGGAAGAAGCCCCGCGCTATCATGCCCGCGACGTAGCTGTTATGAGAGGGCAAATGGAAAGGTGTACCGTGGTGCTGGGTTCTGCAACCCCGTCTATGGAGTCTTATTATAATGTGTTGCAGAAAAAATACCGCCGTTGCACCCTTTCGCATCGCGTTGATCACCGCCATATGCCGCTGGTGCGGATCGTCGATATGCGCGTGGAAGCTGAGCGTGCCGGCAAGCCGCATATCTTGTCCAGAGAACTGGTTGAAGCCATTCACGATCGCATTCACCGTGCTGAACAAACTATTTTGTTTCTGAATCGCAGGGGCTACTCATCGTCCCTGATTTGCCCCAAATGCGGTTATGTGGCGCAGTGCACCGACTGCAGCGTATCCATGACCTATCACAAACAGGTATCGCAGTTGATCTGCCATTTCTGCGGGGCTGTTCAGCGGGTTCCCGAGCGCTGTCCGAATCCCGACTGCAGGGATCCGGCTTTCAAATATACCGGTATGGGTACGGAGCGCATTGAAGAAGTGATCCGCAAGTGTTTCCCGAAAGCACGCGTGGCGCGCATGGATTCGGACACCATGACCCGGAAAGAGGCTTACGCGGAAACACTGGGTGCCTTCCGGGCGGGTCAGATTGATATCCTGGTCGGCACCCAGATGATAGCCAAAGGCCTCCACTTTCCCAATGTCACC
Organism: uncultured Verrucomicrobiota bacterium; assembly: GCA_964464115.1. Lineage (GTDB taxonomy): Bacteria > Verrucomicrobiota > Kiritimatiellia > CAYTQP01 > CAYXEW01 > CAYXEW01. The sequence continues at coordinate 7,928 of CAYXEW010000055.1, read as the reverse complement.
CTGGTCGGAGTCGTATTTGCCGACATGTCGCTGCATCTGCCCGATTTTCGTGCCGGGGAACGTACATTTCAGTTAATCACACAGGTGGCGGGTCGCGCCGGGCGCGGCGATGTTACGGGTGAGGTCATTGTGCAGACCTATACACCTTTTCATCCCGCCATCCAGGCTGCGCGGCGCCTCGATTACGATGGTTTTTGCGACCAGGATATGGCCTTTCGCAAAGAATTGAATTACCCCCCTTACAGTCACCTTGTCTGTATTACGCTGAAAGGGCATATCACCGAGAAAATAGAGTTTGCCGGACAAAAACTGGCTGAGCATTTAACAAAGCAAGGCGGTTCGTATATGCAGGTGGCCTCTCCGGTGCCGTCGCCTATCGCCAGGATTAAAGGCACGTACCGTTACCAGTTGCTGATGCGCAGCGGGGCCGTCATGCGCATGATCAGGACGGTGCGGGAAACAATGAATACGTTTGCGTTGCCCGAGGGGGTGACGGCCGTGGTCGATGTTGATGCCGTATCACTTATGTGAGCCATAAAAGTACGCGTGTACACTTGCGGAACCCGGTCGATCCTGCTTAAGTGTTGCGAACATTATGGTGAGGCATTTATGAATATGAAACAGCGTTCGACGGACCCTGTTTTGGTGGCAGTCGCTCTGGTGAGCGTGCTGGCGGCCGTCATTCTGGGCGCAGCCAATATATACCTGGGGGATTTAAACCAGGATGAGGGCTGGTATCTGTATGCTGCCCGAATGGTGTCGCAGGGGCAAGTGCTGTACCGTGATTTTGCCTTTACTCAGGCTCCGGTTTTGCCTCATGTCTACGCTCTGTTCTACCCGGCAGTGAAGGCGGGCGGTGTGCTCGGAGGGCGGGTGATTACCTGGATTTTCGGAATCGTGGCTTCTATCCTGGCCGGGCTCCTGGCCCGCCGGCTGGTAAAGGGCCAGATGAGACCGTATGCCTTCTGGATCACCTTCATCATCGGCTCGCTGAACGCCTATCACAGCTATTATACATCCGTTGTTAAAACCTATGCGCTGTGCGCATTGTTTATAACGGCCGGGGTTTACCTGCTTTCGTTAGGCAGAAGGCATTGGCTGTATGCCGTATGTTCAGGTGTGCTTGTGGCGTTGGCTGCGGGAACGCGCATCTCCGCCGGTCTCCTGCTGCCCATTCTGGCGCTGGGGTGCCTCCTGCTGCGAAGGCAGATGGGGGGCTGGACATGGTTCTTCTTTTCACTGGGTGGAGGTGTCATGTGTTTAATCCAGTACATACCGCTTTTTGTGATGGCTCCGGAGAGCTTTCTATTCTGCAATATCGAATATCATTCGAGTCGTTCTGCTGGCAGTCTAATGAATGCGCTCGTCTATAAAGCGGGATTTATTTCCCGCCTGGTACAGGCGTATTTCATACTGTTCGCCCTGTTGAGTGCCCTAGTCGTGAGTCTGTTTATTCCTGCGGTAAAAAAAGTACAGCCGTTACGGGGGTTCCCCGGCTTGGTGCTGTTGGGTTGGGTGGGGGTGCTGGCTGTTACGTTGCTGCATTTTACGGCACCCTTTCCCTATGAGGATTACCAAGTGATGCTGATTCCCCTGTTTAGTGTCTGTCTGACCGTAACGGCTCTGCATCTGATGGAACATATACCGAATGCCGTGCGGCAAAAATGTATACCCGGACTCACCTGTCTGCTCCTGGTGTTGAGCCTGCTGAGCTCTTTTTCATCGCCTGTCAATCAGGCCTGGATGATTCGCGGGCGTGACCGAATTTGGTGGCTCATGAAAGAGCAACCCGATATACAGCACCTGAGGGAGACTGCCCGCCGTTTGCTGGAGAAGGCGCCCGATTGTACTATGCTGCTCACGCAGGATACGTATCTGGCGGTTGAAATGGATGTGGACGTTCCGCCCGGTTTGGAGATGGGACCTTTCAGTTATTATCCCGAATGGGACCGTGAAAAATGTGAAATGCTCCACGTCCTCAACAGGGAAATGCTGAAGGAGACGATATTGACATCGGATGCCTGTCTGGCCGCTGTGAGCGGGTATTCGCTTTCCATTCAGAGCCCTGAAGTTGTAGAACTTCCAGAAGAGGAACAGCGTGAATTAAGGTGCCTGCTGTTGAGTCGCTATCAGCCTGCCGGACAGGTTGACCACTTCGGGCAGGCCCATACCTTGCTGAACATGTACGTCTCCAAAAAAGAAGGTCGCGAATAATGTTAAAGGCATCCATAGTTATTCCGGCCTATAATGAGGCCCACCGCATAGAAGGTATGCTGGACAGGTATCTCGAATACTTCCTGGCCCGTTATGGTGATACCATCGAGTTTATTGTCGCGGTTAACGGCTCAACGGATAAGACTGAAACGATTGTGCGCGGGTACGCGGAACGCCACTCACAGGTCAGCGTGCTGGTAGATCCCCGGAAAATCGGCAAGGGCGGCGCGATCCTGATGGGCGTTAACAAAGCGCAGGGTGCATGGATCGGTTTTGTCGATGCGGACGGAGCCACACCGCCGCATGCCTTCGATGCGCTGCTGCAGCAGGAGTCGGGGGCTGACTGCATCATTGCCTCGCGCTGGTTGAAAGAGTCTATTGTGAACCCCCGGCAAACAATGAAACGGCAGTTTGCTTCGCGCATTTTCAACACCCTCGTGCGCCTCCTGTTCTCCTTGCCGATTACCGACACCCAGTGTGGAGCCAAGGTGATTAAGCGCGAGGCCATGCTGCAAATAGTACCCGCGCTGGGCCTCACGCGCTGGGCCTTTGACGTAGACCTTCTTTTCCAGTTGAGTCGCGCGGGTTACACGATTGAGGAAATACCGACAGAATGGCGTGATATGGCCGGTTCGCGTCTCAACGTGGGGCGCGCTTCACTGGAAATGCTGATTGCCATTTTTCGCCTTCGCATGCTGTACTCTCCTTTTAAATGGGTAGTCAGCGTTTATGATGTCAGCTTGGGAGCCCTGATCCATCGTCACCAGAAAAAGGTAGCCGTTCGCACCAATGAATAAACGTCCTTTTTCATGTGCGGGTAAGTCTTTGGTATCAAACCCCATCTGTGTTAGTATGAATATATGAGTGCTATACAACCCACGGTAGTCTGGTTTCGCAAAGATTTAAGATTGGATGACCATCCGGCCCTGCTGGAGGCTGCCAAAACAGATGGTCCCGTTATTCCCATATATATTGATGACGATCAGGAAACGTTCACTGCCGGTGCCGCCTCCCGATGGTGGTTGCATCACTCACTGGTTGCCTTAAATGCACACCTACAGAAGCAGCACAACCGCCTGTACTGTTTTGCCGGTGCCGCCCTCCCGGCGCTGCGTTCAGTGATAGGGAAGACCGGCGCCCGCGCTGTGTATTGGAACCGCCTCTATGAACCGGAAGAAATTGCCCGCGATGCGCACATTAAAAAACAGCTAATGCAAGAAGGCGTGGAAGTCCGGACGTTTAACGGCGAGCTCATGTATGAACCGTGGGAGATTGCCAACCAGCAGGATAAACCCTATCAGGTCTTTACACCCTTCTGGAAGGCTTGCCTGAAAAGCGGCGAACCTGCGGAACCGCTGAATGCACCCGGACGCCTCCGCGCATACGGTGGCAATGACCTCGAAGCCCTTGCCATTGACGAACTGAATCTGCTTCCTGAAACAGATTGGGCCGCGGGTTTACGGAAAGCCTGGAAGCCCGGTGAGAAGGGTGCATGGGAGGTGCTGGATCAATTTCTCGACCGGGGTCTCCGTCATTACAAAGACGGTCGCGATTTTCCGTCCGAGAGCCACACTTCAAAACTTTCTCCTCATCTGCATTTTGGCGAAATTAGCCCGCGGCGTGTGATGCAGAGTATACAGGAGACGAGCGCTCGGGGAACAGAACCGGGACTGATAAAGGGTAGCGAGGTCTACATACGGGAACTGGGCTGGCGCGAATTCGGTTATCATTTGCTCTATCACTTTCCCCACACCGTCGATGAACCGCTCCGCCCTGAATTCAAGCATTTCCCCTGGCGGCGTGATGCAAAAGCGCTGCGCGCCTGGCAAAAAGGTCTGACGGGGTATCCCATTATAGATGCGGGGATGCGGGAATTGTGGCATACGGGGTGGATGCACAACCGCGTTCGTATGATAGTGGCCTCTTTTCTCGTAAAGGATCTGCTCATTTCATGGCGGGAGGGTGAACGCTGGTTTTGGGATACCCTTGTAGATGCTGACCGCGCCAGCAATACGCTGGGCTGGCAGTGGGCCGGTGGATGCGGTGCCGATGCAGCCCCTTATTTCCGGGTATTTAACCCTTACCTGCAGGGTGTGAAATTTGATAAAGACGGCACCTACGTGAGAAGATGGGTGCCCGAGCTGGCGCTCCTTCCCTCCGAATTCATACACAAGCCCATAGAGGCGCCCATCCTAGTGTTGAAAGAGGCTGGCGTGGTCCCGGGAGAAACCTACCCCAAGCCGATGGTCGACCACATGAAGGCTAAAGACCGTGCACTGGAAGCGTATGATGTCATCAAACGTACAAAGGACCGGGAATGAGATTATAGAACGGACGAAAGCTTTTCCCAGAGGATCCTCAACGCATCGGTTAGGCCTTCGGCACTGAAGTTGACAATGGCGTAAATGACGGCGACATAAAGAGCAGCCGCACAGCAACCCATCAGGGTTGTCAGCATGAGTGCCAGACCATCTTTTTCGGTGATCGCTACTCCCACCAGAAAAATGACGATTGCCGGGGCCGTATTGGTACCCGGAATGGGAATAATCATGAGTCCGGCCATACAGATAATGATGACCGCGGCAAAGACCAGGCCGGCGCGACCCGACGCCCAGGCAAAACGCGGTCGGACTAGGTGCTCAAACTGCCGTAAAAATCCTACGACGCCGCGATTCATAAAGCCCGTAACTTTGCGGCTGACCTTTGCCTTCATCGCGCGTTCCGGCAACCATGGCGTTTTTCTGCCCATCATCATTTGCAGGGCGAGCAGCATCATCATGATGCCGAAAGGGGTGCTATAACCTGCGGCCGGAATAGGTAGGGCGCTGGGAAGCGACAGCATGATAAAAAACATTCCGAATCCCCGGTCCCCGATCTGCTGAAGAAGCTCTCCCAGTACGATGTCGCCATCATGAGATGTCAACAATGCTCTAATATCATCTGACAAACGATGCTTTTCCATTCAATAGTACCCTCTGATTCTCCAATAAATTCCGTTCTTGATACAGGAACCACTATCCCATGTCTATCTTTTTGACAAAATACAGGGCCCTGGAAGCGGAAACGGATAACGTGCGCCTTCTCAATGCCGGTTATAGCGCCCCAGTTACAATGCTTGACATGGCCGTTTTCTGTTTGCAATAGTGCACTGTCAATTCGAAGAATACTGAATAAAGGTGGTTCCTCGTAGAATTTCGTGGAAGATGAAAAATAGTGACGGTTAATGGAAAGGTCCATTGAAGCGGCAACTAAACCTAAATTCGGCAGTTGCTAAGGCTGCGTCGGATGTGGTGCTTTCCGGGTGCGAGCGTGTACTCGTGTACCCGAGTACCCGGAAAGTGCGACAGGCGGCGTGATATCGCGCTCCGTAGGTTGGAGTGCTCTCGAGACTTCGGAGGGATTCGGTTGGACGCACTATTCGCTGATGTTATAGAGATAGTACACGCTTTTCACAAAATAGTACGAAGAGCCATAAAGGTTAAGCGCATGAAAAATGATACATTTGAGATCAGACTGGCTAAGCTGAAAGCGGATTACAAGAGCTTGGTTGAGCGCCCGAACCAGATTGATGAAAGCTGGTTCAATGGGCTCTATGAGCGTTACCGGCATCCTGTGGTTACGGCAGCGCATCACCCCATCGAATGGCGCTATGATCTGAATCCGGAGACCAATCCCCATTTGATCGAACGGCTCGGCATTAATGCTGTAATGAACGCTGGCGCCATGGAGTGGGGTGGAAAAATTATCATGGTCACGCGCAGTGAAGGATATGACCGGAAATCTTTTTTTGCAGTATGTGAAAGTGAGAGCGGGGTGGATCGCTTTAGCTTCTGGGAGAAGCCGCTCGTAATTCCGACACTGGGTGAAACCAACACGTATGACATGCGTCTGGTTCAGCATGAAGACGGTTGGATTTATGGACTGTTCTGTGCCGAGTATCACGATGACAGCAAGCCTTCAGACCCCTCTGCCGCCCTGGCCCAGGCCGGCATCGTCCGCACCAAAGATATGATGCAATGGGAACGTCTGCCCAATTTAAAGTCTAATTCATCACAGCAGCGAAATGTGGTTCTGCACCCGGAGCTGCACAGAGGCAAGTATCTCTTTTACACGCGGCCACAGGATGGTTTCATTGATACCGGTTCGGGCGGCGGCATATCCTGGGGGCTTTCGGAAACAATGGAAAATCCTGAAGTACAAGAAGAAATACTCCTCGATCCGCGCGTCTATCACACCATCAAAGAAGTGAAAAATGGCATGGGGGCGGCACCCATCAAAACCGTGAAAGGCTGGCTCCACATAGATCATGGCGTGCGCAACACCGCTGCCGGTCTGCGCTATGTGTTATACGCTTTTCTGTGCGATCTGGAGGACCCGACAAAAGTGATTGCGCGCCCGGGTGGACATCTCATTGCTCCACTGGGAGAAGAACGGGTGGGGGACGTATCCAATGTCGTCTTTTCAAATGGTGTGGTGGCCCGTGAAAACGGCGATATGTATATCTATTATGCGTCCTGTGACACGCGCATGCACGTGGCAACAACGACTGTAGAAAAGATGTTGGACTACGTATATCATACACCGGAAGATGCTCTGACCAGTTACGACTGTGTACAGCAGCGCATTGCATTGATTGAGCAAAACAAGGCGTTTCTTTAATAAAGTGCAATTCTTCACGGAGAAGCGTCTCAAAGGCCGTAAAGCCGTCGCTATGTGTACCCCGATCCTTCCGGGCAATGATGACTACAGCAACCCGCTGGCTGTGAATGAGCTGAGCGATTCGCTGCGGACCAACGGCTCTTTCTAGCCTGTATCCTTCATAAAAAACGCCGTTGCCTCATGTGCTGGGTTGCGATATTGATTTCAATTCCTATTTTCAGGTATACTATTCATTACTCATTGCTATTAATTACATTACATTTGTTATGGCGTATTTTATGAAGTATGCAGGTCAGTAGTACAAAAGACGCTCTTCCGTGATAAGGTAAAATTGTTACTGTTTTCTAATTTTAATTTTTCCATGTGCTTTGCTAGAGTCAGAAGAACTAATGCAGTCACTCGTATACATTGTGATAGGCGTGAGCGGATGCGGCAAGGATCCCGTAGGGCGGGCCTTGGCGGCTGCCTTGGAAATTCCATTTTACGATGCCGCTGACTTTTTTTCAGAAATACAGCAAAAGAAAGTCGAAAAATTAAGACCGTTTGACGGGGAAGAGATCAAAGAGTGGCTCGTTCCTCTGGGAGTAAAAGTGTCGGAATGGGCCGACAGTAAAGGGGCCGTATTATCCTGCCCGGCATTGACCCAACGTCATCGGGATCTATTGTCGAACCGTGCGCAGGGTAGCATCCTGTTTATTTGGCTGGATGCATCGGATGATATTCTGGTGCATCGCCATCGCGACCTGGACACTGCTGGAAAGCTTAAAAAACTACAACAAGAGCAGCGCGAAATCATGGAGCCACCAATGGACGCCCTTCGCATCAATCTCGATACCATGCCCGACCCTGTGGAAGATTGCGTCGTGCGTGCCATCCTCCAGTATATGCAGTTTATCCGTTCATGATTCTGATGGAAATCTGATTCAGGATTCAGTTAAGCAAAGCAAAGGCAAAGTGGCAAAGGGGTCAGCCTGTGATGTATGCAGAAAGAGCTTGCTGGCATGAGTTCGTTCTGTGATAGTGCGCTGATGCCAAGGCCATTAAGAATAGAATAT
>CAYXEW010000054.1:0-17088 GCA_964464115.1 uncultured Verrucomicrobiota bacterium | reverse complement strand
CCTTATTCATAAGAACTTACGCCGTTTGCTGCATTTTGAATGCCGGATATAGGTTTAATAGTTAACGCAAGAGTATACGTAGGCATGGACGACAGGGACAAAAAGATGAAATACACATTGAAAAGAATTACAAGGACGCTCGATGTCAAAGTATTGAAAAAAAGTAAAGTATTAAGTCAAGGGCTGACACTGACTCGTTTGTCACAATTGTTCATAGTCCTGTCATAATGTTGTCACATTTGTATGCTCTACTCTCCCCATGATAAATGAGGAGTATGGCTTATGAAAAACCCTGAATGGTTCGCCCACAACCGCTGGTTTATACTGGCGGCAGTTTTTATTTTTATCAACGCTTACGGTGTTATCAAGTGGCTTCCGGAAGACCGTTTCGGCAGTCATAAAGTGGCTGTCACCGTTCATCCGTCCGGTGATAGCAAACTGAATGACCGCGACGCAGTTACATGGGTATTCAGCGAGCCGATGGTGCCCGAACGGAATGTCGACAGGAGATTGAAACATCCGCCCGTTACGTTTACCCCACCCGTAAAAGGCTCTTTCACATGGGTCGACCGTGACTGCCTCCTCTTTGAACCGGATCAACCATGGGTTAAATCTTCCCGCTTTCGTGCCCAAACAGATGATAGCCTGAGGAGTCTTGCCGGCAACCGGTTGACTTCCGAAAAGCCCTTTACCTTTGAGACAGAAACTATGCAGTTGTCCTGGATTCGACAAGCCGAACACCTGGAAGACGGATCCATCGTCTTTAATATGATGTTTAATCAATCCCTCTCTCCCTATGTCTTACAGAAGTATCTGCGGGTCATAGACGGGAAGAAAAAGCCGGTCGAGTGGAGTCTCGGTAGTGAAGCGAACGGCACCCTGGTAAGAATTGTCGTAGGCCCAGTAAACAGCGACCGGCTGTTTTTTGTAATAGAAAAAGGCCTCTTTGGCGATGAGGGCTCACTCGGTCTCAAAAAAGTGATTGCGCGGCAGGTAGAAATTGAGAACGGGCTGGTGTTATCCGGTTTAAAGGTCAATACGCCTTCTTACACAGATCCCTTCATTTATGTGCACTTTTCGAGGGGGGTAAATGTGAACAGCCTGAGACACCGCATCAGGGTTGAACCTTCCGTTCCGGTTACCGTTGAGGAAGACAAAAATTGGTACGAGGTTAAATATATCCTGAGGGGTAAATTTGAGCCGGGCAAAAACTACACTCTCTATATAGAACCGGGAGTAAAATCTGCGGATGGAAAAGTTCGGTTGGCTAAGGCTACAGAGCGCAGACTTTTCATCCCTGACCGCAATCCGGATTTGCAGATTCGCCTATCTGGACACTACCTTTCACCCGAAGGGTTGATGACCCTGCCGCTGAAGAGCGTGAACCTCGATTCCTTTGATGTGGGGGTCACGCGCCTGTATCCGAATAATCTTGTCCAGTATACCATGCGCAGAGAGGGTCATACTTCCAATTATTACGGCTCTCCGGAACAGAATATTGTGGGACATGTGACCACCAGGACTTTTTATGTGCAGTCTGATAAAAATACTATTAATCAGCACTCCGTCTCGTTGCGGGATGTCTTGCCGGAGGATGCGCGCGGGGCTTACATAGTGACGCTGTCAGATAATAAAAATGTGAAAGGCCAGCGGCTTATAGTGGTAACTGATACCGGTATTTCTGTTCGCCGTTCAGAACAGCAGTTGCTCGTATGGGCCAATTCTATTCACACGCTGGACGCCGTCTCGGGCGCGGTTGTGCGCGCCTGGTCAAAGTCCAATCAGCAGTTGGCCGAAGGTGTTACGGACGGTTCAGGGCTGGCCATGCTGAGAGTCGCCAAGGAGGGTGATGCCCCATTGGTGGTAACCGTGGAAAAAGGGAACGATCTGTCTTACATCAGCTTGAAACGTACAGGGGTTCCCAACCTGTCACACGGGGGCTCAGGGGAATACCTCAGTGAAGGATACGAGGCCTTTCTGTACACGGACCGGGGCATCTACCGGCCGGGTGAAAAGGCTCATGTGCGCGCCGTGGTGCGCGGCCGCGGCCTGGAGGTCCCCGGGCAGTTTCCTGTTGAGCTGCATGTATGGCGCCCGGACGGGCGAAAACACCGTAAAAAAACCATTGTTCTCTCCGACAAGGGAACGGCCGAATATACGATTAAATTTGAAAGTTATGATGCCGTGGGCCGTTACCGCATGCAGGCTCTCCTCCCGGGATCAGATACAGTTCTGGGTGAGACATCGGTGATGATGGAAGAATTCGTCCCGCCGCGTCTCGCCGTCGAAGCCCGGCCGGGCACCAACGCCCTGCAGAACGGCAAAGGAACGGATTTATTTGTAAATGCCCGCTATCTTTATGGTGCGCCCGCAGCGGGAAACCGCGTCGCTGCCGGCATGACCGTTACACCCAGCCCCTTTGTTTCAGAGCAGTTTCCAGACTATGTTTTTGGCGATCCGGAAAAAGAGTTTACGCTCGCGGATAAGCGCCTGGGACTGAAAAATTGTGATTCTGATGGCCATGCGACATTTTCATTTAAGATGGAATCAGACTGGCTCCCCCCGGCCAAACTGCACGCGGTCCTCAGGGTTGAAGTCATGGAGCAGGGCGGCCGCTCGGTCAATGCCTATGCCTCCTGTGAAATGCACGCGTATCCTTTCTATATTGGTCTGGCTGGTCATCTGTTGCGGGGAATGCGTCCGGGGGATACGGTTGCTCTTCCGCTGGCGCTGGCGCGTACAAGCGGACAGCCGCTGGAAAGCAGTCGGGAAGTAGAGGTAACCGTGTCTCGCATTTCGTGGTCTACGGTGCTCGAGCAGGACCGTCACGGCAAATACCACTATAAATCGGTCAGGAAGATCACCGAAGAATCGTGCGAAATAATAAAGACAAATCCGGATGGTCGCAAGCAGGCCGCCTTAACACCGCAGAGGTCAGGGGAGTACCTAGTCCGGGTGGCTGATATCGAATCCGACGTTTCTTCGTCTTTCAAGTTCTACGTGGGGGGCGACGGGGACCGATGGCAGAGCCGTTCGATGGAAAAGCCGGGCCGCCTCGAGATGAAGCTTGACCGGGAAGAATACCGCATTGGTGATACGGCGGAACTGACCGTGATAGCCCCCTTCAGGGGCAAAGCGCTGTTGACCCTCGATCAGAGCAAAATCCTGTCGCAGCGTGTTCTCGAAATGGACAGCAATACCGCCATCTTCAGCATTCCGGTAACCGACAGCTTCAGACCCAATGTACATGCCACCGTCAGCGTCATTCGCGAAGTGACACCCTCGGGGCGCCAGGATATATACCGCGCTGTCGGTTCTATTCCCATTCTACTCTCCTCCCGGCCCTCAACCATTGATGTCAATATAGAGAGTCCGGAAGAAATAAGGCCGCAGACAACGCTGGAAGTGGATCTGACAGTTAAAGATGACGCAGGGCAACCATGCAAAGCTGAAATCACGCTGGCCGCTGTGGATGAGGGCATTTGTATGCTGACAGCATTTCAGACACCTGACCCCATCGCCTTCTTCACGGCGTTGAGAAACAACCGTGTAGGAATGTCGGATCTCTATGCACTGCTCATGCCCGAAACCGATGAGGCGCTGGCATCTCCGGCATCTCATACCGGTGGCGATATGGCTCGCCGGCTTAAAGGACGGCTGAATCCAGTAAAATCGCGCCGCTTCAAGCCGGTGGCCCTCTGGAAAGGCGAAATTGTCACCGATGAAAACGGGAAAGCCCACGTTTCGATAGAGGTTCCTGAATTCAGCGGGACGCTGCGCCTGATGGCCGTGGCGGCAGCTGATAGTAAGTTCGGCTCTGCTGAAAGTGCGGTGCTAGTGCGCCGGCCGTTTACGGTACTCTATTCGCTACCGCGCTTTCTCGCACCGGGCGATGTATGTTCATTTCCAGTCGAATTGCACAATGCATCGGATGCCGTCGGAGAAGCCGTGCTGTCGATTGATATTTCGGGCCCGGCCCGCCTGAAAGGGCAGAATGAAATGCGCCTGCCTCTCGAGGCCGGAGAGCAGAAGCAGGTCTTATTTGAATTAAAGGCAGATCAACAAACCGGGCGTGCGGTCATTCGGCTGAAAGCTGAATTGGGCAAGGAGGCCTTTCAGGATGAGGTCGAACTGGCCGTCCGCCCAGCCACCTCCATGCGCAGCGTTTTCGGAACGCTGGTTATTCCCCCGGGCGAGAGGAAAAAGATAAGCTTTCCGGATGAGTGGATGAAAGGCACCGACAGCTACGCGTTGCAGCTTTCGTCCCGGCCCGATGTAAAACTCAAAGGCTCTCTTGAATACCTGCTGCAATATCCCTACGGCTGCCTCGAGCAGACGGTATCCTCATCCTTTCCGCTGCTGTATCTGAAGCACATTGTCAACCGTCCCGACAGTCCGCTCTATGTAGAGAATGCATCCCCTCTCGTGGAAAAAGGGATCACCCTTATTATGAGTATGCAACTATCGTCCGGGGGTTTTGGTTACTGGCCTCATTACAGGAATCCCTATGAATGGGGGTCGGTCTATGCCGTGCATTTTATGTTGGAAGCACAAAAGGCAGGCTACCGCATCGAGGACGAAGTGCTGGAGTCCAGCATCCGCTATGTACAGCAATTACTGCAGCGGGATGTAAAATCACCCGGGGACCTGCAGTCGCCGGAGTGGCGGTCGGATGCGGAACTGCGGTCCTATGCCTGTTATGTACTGGCAATGGCCGGAAAGCCGGAGCATGGCTGGGTGACCCGCCTGCAGGAGCAGCAGGAATATCTCACGGTGGACAGCCAGCTTTACCTGGCTCTCGCGCTGGCTGAAGCAGGCCGCCGCCGCGATGCATGGAAAGAGTTAAGCCGCCTGGGCGGTGTGCCCTTCACCATCGCTCGGCAGGACGGAGGCAACCTGTCTTCCGCAGCAAAGAGCGCAGCCCTCATGCTTTCTGCGTGGCTGGAAATGGCCCCGGATAGCGCAGAACTGCCGGCGCTGGTCAGGCAGCTTGAATCATTCATGAATGATGGCGCATGGTATACGACCCAGGAAAATGCCTTGGCCCTGATGGCTCTCGGCAAGTACCTCTCAATCAAGGCAGATGATCCCGCCGACTGCAGCGCTGTAGTCGAGCAGAACTCAGAGCGCCGGGTGATTTCTTCCGAGGAGATGCCAAAGTATCTGGCATTGAAAGACGACAGAAACGCGCTGGTTGAAAATGACGGCCCGGGCACCCTTTACTGCAGTTGGCTTGCCGAAGGCATACCGTTAAAAGTGGTTGGGAATGAGAAGGATGCGGGTATCACCGCAAGGCGTATTTTCATGGATCTTGAACAAAAACCTGTTTCAGTGGATGCCGTAAGGCAGGGGGAGCTGCTGATTGTTGAGTTGACGGTCAACACCTTGGGCCGGCGGTTGGATAACCTCGTGATAGAAGACCTGCTCCCGGCGGGGATGGAAATTGAAAATGCCAACCTGAAAACGAGTCAACTGGTGACCTGGGCAAAGAAAAAATCGAATCTTCCAGTCCGCCATATGGAAGTGCGCGATGACCGCCTACTTGTCTTTGCCGAAGCCTTTCACGGGGAAAAGAAACTGTATTACGCGGTCAGGGCCGTCACGCCCGGTACGTATACACGGCCCGCATTAACCGTTTCATCCATGTACGACCCCGGCATTCGCAGTGTCCATGGGGCCGGGAAACTGGAAGTCATTGAATAGAAAAAGAAAGACGGGTCGGGATGGGTCTTTTCAACTACGAAAGCCACGAGGAAGATCAACCTGTGCCAATCGAAACAATCTGCGGATAAGTATAATGATAAGCAAAATTAAAGGGTTAAAACTGCTTCTGATGGGGCTGTGTGCGCTTTCACTGCTATGGGCGGGCATATGGCTCCTTCCTTTTGACACCTCCCGCCTTGAGGACTATCCGGCGGGAACCGTTCTCACAGACTGCAGGGGAACACCGATGCGTATCAGCCTGGGCGAAGCCGACCAGGACTGCCGCCCCGTGCAGGCTGCTGAGGTCAGTGACTGGGCCACAAAGGCCATTATTGCCGCCGAAGATAAACGTTTCAAAAGCCACAAAGGAGTCGACCTGCTTGCCATCATGCGGGCTGTTGGACAAAACGTATGGTATGGCCGCCGCATCTCGGGTGCCTCCACCCTGTCCACCCAGGTGATTCGGCTGGCAGAACCCCGGCCCCGAACATTGAAAACCAAATTGGTAGAGACTTTCAAAGCCTTTCAAATGGAGTGCCGACTCTCAAAAAATGAAATTCTTCAGCAGCATTTGAATCGCGCACCGTTCGGCTCCAACCGGACCGGGATAGAATCCGCCAGCCGGCTGTACTTTGGAAAATCTGCGGCGGCTCTGAGCCTTCCGGAAGCAGCCCTGTTGATGGGGTTGCCCCAGGCCCCCACGCGGCATCGTCCCGACCTGAACCCCGCCTCGGCAAAGAAACGCATGGCCTATGTGTTGGAGCGTATGAAGCGCTGCGGCTATATCAGCGAAGAAATACAGCTGGCATCCCTGGCCTTTCCCGTGAATGTGAAGATGAAACCGCGACCGTTTGAAGCACCTCATTTTTGTGACTATCTCTTAAAAAACCATGCACAGGAAGGAACCGTCAAGACAACGCTGGACCTGCGCATACAGCGCCAGGTTGAACAGGTGCTGGAGGTTCACAGCAAAGGCCTTAAGCAATCGAGTATTCACGGGGCTGCCGTCGTGGTTCTGGATGTAGAGACGGGGGCCCTGCGGGCCATGGCGGGGTCACCGGATTACTTTGACCGGCAACACGACGGCATGGTCAATTGCGCGATAGCAGAGCGTTCGCCGGGCTCGGCCCTCAAAACCTTTATCTATGCCATGGCTCTTGAACAGGGTATGATAACGCCCGAGGCCAAGCTTGAAGACAGCCCCATGGTCTTCCGCGACCGATCACCGGTAAACTTTGATGAAAAATACTACGGGGAAGTAAGCGTCCGCGAGGCCCTCGTCCATTCACTGAACATTCCCGCACTGAAACTGGCCAGGGAAATCGGCCAGAAGAGGGTGGTGGAAAAATTGAGGGAGGTGGGCCTGAACACCCTGACCCGCCCCGCAGAAGAATATGGCTTAACCATTGCGCTCGGCAGCGGGGAAGTGCGATTGCTGGATCTAGCCAACGCATACGCCTGCCTGGCCCGGGGTGGTATTTACAAGCAAATACAAATGGTTGAATATGAGTCAAAGGGCCGTTCAACGGATCCGCAGGAGCCGACTGTACACACAGAGTGCAATAAGAATAAAAGGACATCCGGATCTGCGGGGCAGATAGAAAAGCAAACGTTTAATAGTCGTTGCTCTGTATCTCTGGAAGGCTGTGCCAATGTCCAGGATATTGATCAGTCGCGTCTCTATTCAGAAGAAACCGCCTACCTGGTGGCTGATATACTGGGCGGGGATGAGCGGAATGTCGACATCTTCGGGTCGGCATCAGACGCGCCGCTGCCGCGCATTGCATGGAAAACGGGCACTTCGTCGGGCTTTCGCGATGCCTGGACAATGGCCTGGAACCCCGAATACGTGGTGGGGGTATGGCTGGGAAACCCGGACGGATCCGGTTCACCAAAACTGGTCGGTGCCGTGTCGGCGGCCCCGATTGCCGGCGACATATTCAGGGGGCTGTATGCGGGCAAAGCCAGCCCCTGGTACCGGCGGCCGGAAACAGTAAAAGAAATCGTGCTGGCCGATGGTGCTCGTGATTTGTATGTGCCCGGTATATCCATAATCGAAGAGAAAGGTGCAATCTCAGATCAATTACAGATTATTTCCCCGGTAGACGGCAGCCGTTACAAGCCGTTGAACACCTTGGAGAGGCAGGAAATCGAACTGCGTGCCCGGGGCGCGGGGGAGGAAAAACTGCACTGGTTCGCCAGCGGGCAGTATCTCGGATTCACCGACGCCCAGACCCCCCTGTACTGGCCCCTGCAGAAGGGCGAATGGCAACTGACCTGTAGCAGTGGTAATGGAGCTACAGTGAGCGCATCTATTTCGGTCTTTGATTGATGAGATAGTTGAACCGAAATTCGGCAGTTGCTACGTTTGCTGCATGTTGAATGCCGGATATAGGTTGAAAGAGCGCGGCAACAGGTCAATCAAAAGTGAACGATCTCTCTTTAAGTCTTTTCAAAATTTGGAACATTGGTCTATATTTGCGGCTCTTCGTACTATTTCGTGGAAAGCGTGTACTATCCCTATAACATCAGCGAATAGTGTCTGTTCTCGCGGATGGGAACAGACACCATTCGCTGATGTGCAGACAGTTGCCTTTTCCGGATTTCGGCATCCGGATTTCGGCAAGAAAACCCATGCGGGGCCCCTAATAGCTGAGTATGCCCTCCCGTGACGCCCCCCTGCTACTTTTTTTAATTGAATAATTATGAATTTGTTTTAGCCTGCATAGCTCTTACAAAAACGCCCTAAGGGATGAAACATATGAGTTTCCTTTTATAAGAGGATTTGATAATGAAAAATCGATGGATTATCCTGCTTGCCGGTATTTTAATTCAGACCATTCTGGGCGGAATCTATGCCTGGAGCGTCTTTTCCGACCCGTTGCTCAAAACGTATGACATACATAAGGGTCAGAGCGGGTCAGTGTTCGGTATTTGCATAGCGGTGTTTACTCTATCTATGACATTTGCCGGTCGTTTTCTCAGTCGGCGGGGCCCCAGGTTAACATCGCTGATAGGTGCTTTCCTTTTTATGGCAGGTTACTTGGTGGCTTCTTTTTCAGGCGGGCGGCAGGGTCTTTTAATACTGGGTATCGGTGTGCTGGCGGGAGCGGGAATTGGTTTTGGCTATGTTTGTCCGCTAACAATTGGCATGCAATGGTTTCCACGGCAGAAGGGTTTTATTTCGGGCTTGGCTGTGGCCGGTTTTGGCGGCGGTGCCATTCTTTTTTCTTCGGTTGCATCGAATCTGCTCAATCATGGTATGGATGTGTTGACTGTATTTCGTTGGATTGCTTTTGTGCCCGGTGGCGTTTTAGTGCTGGCCTCCATGCTGCTGGCCTCGCCCGTTCCGCCTTCGGGAAGACCGGCCCCCGGCGGCGATTGGGCTCATATGCGTACGGCACCGTTTATAACGGCGGCGATCGGGCTGTTTGCCGGCACGTTCGCCGGGCTCCTGGTGATCGGTCATCTCGCCCCGATTGCTGAGCGCGCCGGTTTGTCAGTCGTCCTGGCAGTCCAGAGTGTTTCCATTTTTGCCCTCGGCAATTCGGTGGGGCGCATAACCTGGGGATTCTGGTTTGACCGTTACGGTTTTAAGACAATTCCGTTGTCTCTGGGGGGTTTTGCAGTGGTCCTGATCTTTTTCAGTTTTGTCCAGATACCGTTTGTCTTTATGTTCGCTTCGGGATTGCTGGGTTTCTTTTTTGGTGCAAATTTTGTGATTTATGCATCAACGCTGTCAGCTTGTTTCGGCATGGATGCCTTTCCACGTCTTTATCCTTTTTGTTTTCTGGGTTATGGAATTGCAGGAATAACGGGTCCCTGGAGTGGGGGAGTCATCGCGGAGCAAACCAGTTCGTATATGGTTGCCCTGCTGTTGAGCATAGTTATTTTAGCGGTGGCGACCGTTTTTACCGCTTCACGCCTTGCCGTGTTCCGACGATGAGGGCCCGAACCCCGGACACGATTCTGCCACCGTCCATTTACGAGGATAGTCCCGGCATTGCTGCGGACGCGTGTGGTAGATGAGGCAACGGTCCTGCTTTAGAAAGACACAGTCGGCTCCGTTTAAGTCCTTAAGAGTTAATTGGGCCCTATTGGCAGCCAGCTCTGCGTATTGCTCAATAAACGTCTCTTCAGAAATATGCAGAGCGTCCGCTATTGTTCGTATATCGTCTTTGGTCAGGAGTACGTGCCCCGGCCAACGACAGCAGGTGCCGCACTGTCTGCATGTAAAGGTTGGTGTCATCCGTATTTCCGTTTTGAGAACCCAATATTATTGTGGCATTCGCCCCGCTGTTTTGCTATGTTTTTCTACTGCTGTCACGTGAGTAATGGAAACCATTGATGTCTGAGAAAATAAATCATGCAGCCGTGCCTATGAAATGGGTGGGGCCGATTCTGATAAAGGGAAACGCAATAAATGCGGAGCTGTCGGTTCCTTTGGCGACCTATGAGTCACCGCTGTGGCCTTCGGTGGCGCGCGGAGCCCGCGTTTCGCGCCTGTGTGGAGGCATCGATGTTACGATTACCGGGGAAAGTATGACGCGTTCCATATTGCTGGAGGCACCGAGCGCTGCGGTGGCCGCTGTCCGGTCGGCGGCTTTCAGGGAGCGGCGCGATGAGGTGGCGGCCGCCGTCAGCGGTACCAGCCGTTTTGCCCGTCTTCAGGATGTGCATATTCAACAGGTAGGTCGCCTGCTCTATATAAGGCTGGAGATTTCAACCGGCGATGCCGCAGGGCACAATATGGTGACCAAGGCGGCCGAGGCGGTCATGCAGTGGGCCCTGGAGGCTTTTTCCGATTTACAATACCAGTCCATTTCGGGAAATTTCTGTACGGATAAAAAGACTTCAGCGGTTAACGGCATTCTCGGGCGCGGCAAATATGCGATTGCTGAACTATTGGTCCCTTCCGGAATTTGTCAAAAGCAGTTGCGGTGTTCGCCTGAGCGCCTGACGGATTTAAACACGAAAAAAAATCTACTGGGTTCCATTATTGCCGGAAGCTTGCGTTCGGCTAACGCTCACTATGCCAATATGCTACTGGCCTTTTACCTGGCGACGGGTCAGGATGCCGCCAATATAGTGGAAGGATCTCAGGGTATTTCGACGGCTGAAGTGACCGGCGGAGATCTGTTGTTTTCCTGTACGCTTCCCAATCTCATTGTTGGTACAGCCGGAAATGGAAAAGACCTAGCCTTTGTGCGGCAAAA
Source organism: uncultured Verrucomicrobiota bacterium (assembly GCA_964464115.1). Lineage (GTDB taxonomy): Bacteria > Verrucomicrobiota > Kiritimatiellia > CAYTQP01 > CAYXEW01 > CAYXEW01. The sequence continues at coordinate 6,169 of CAYXEW010000054.1, read as the reverse complement.
TCTTGAACAACTCGGTTGTACGGGTGATGCCCGGCCAGGCGAGCATGCCCGCCGTCTCGCCGCCATAGCGGCGGCCGCGGTTTTATGTGGAGAACTCTCCCTGATGGCCGCCCAGTGCAATCCGGGTGAATTAATGAGAGCGCATTTGAAACTGGAGCGCAGAACGTAACGGTCTTATGATGAATACGTCCTTGAATAAGAGAAAAATTGAACACCTGGATATTATCAGGCAAGACCCCGACACCGATCGCCGTCAGCATTTTTTTGACCGCATTCATCTCAAGCATCGCGCGTTGCCGGAAATAGATCTAGAATCTGTCGATCCTTCGGTCAACTTCGAAGGAAAGAAGCTTTCTTTTCCCCTTTTCATTTCGTCCATGACAGGCGGGGCCCACGAGCGGCTCACGCGGATCAACCGAAACCTCGCGCGCGCCGCTGAAGCGACCGGTGTGGCTATGGGCGTTGGGTCCCAGCGCGTCATGTTTATGGATGAGGCGGCCCGGGAGAGTTTTCATTTGCGACCCTTTGCCCCCAATGCGGTGCTCTTCGCCAATATCGGAGCTGTACAGCTCAATTACGGGTTCACTCCGGATATGTGCAGGGAGGCCGTGGAATGGCTGGATGCAGACGGGCTGTATTTGCACTTGAATCCACTACAGGAGGCCGTCCAGCCGGAAGGGGATACCAACTTCAGCGGTCTGGCGGCAAAGATTGCAGCGGTGGTTGACGCCGTTGACGTGCCGGTTCTGGTGAAGGAGGTGGGTGCCGGTATCTCGCGGGAAGATGTTCAGTGCCTGATGGATGCCGGCGTCCGGTTTATTGATGTGGCCGGGCGGGGCGGCACGTCCTGGAGCCGCATCGAGCAACAGCGCCGCTCTACTCCCCATCAGCTGGGGTATCTGTTCCAAGACTGGGGTCTGCCGACTCCGCAGGCCCTGCAAATGCTTCAACCCTATGCCTCCTGTTTTGAGTTTATTGCCTCCGGAGGGGTTCGCAACGGGCTCGATATGGCAAAAGCCATGGTGCTGGGCGCTTCTTACTGCGGGATGGCCCGTCCCTTTATCGGTCCGGCGGAAGAGTCTGCCGAAGCCGTGATGGAAATGATAGAGCAGCGAAAAGAGGAATTTCGCATCGCCCTGTTTCTGACGGGTTCTGCCGGGGTTGCCGATATCAAGGGGCGAGATGATATATTGCTAACGACGGGGTAAAAAACAGATATGACGACGGCTATAGGCATAGATTTAATCAGTTTTTATTCGCCGCGGTATTACCTTGATTTGAAGGTGCTGGCGGAGAAGCGCGATATTGATGCCGATAAGTTCTATAAAGGGATTGGCCAGGAAAAAATGGCGGTCCCACCGCCAGATGAAGACATTGTGACCATTGGGGCGAGTGCCGCACTGCCGTTGCTGCAGTATACGGATCCGGAAGAAATTGACCTGCTTCTGTTTGCGACGGAGAGTGGTGTTGACCAGTCAAAATCGGCCGGTATTTTTGTACACGGGTTGCTGGGTCTCTCTTCCCGTTGCAGGGCTGTCGAGTTGAAACAGGCGTGCTACAGTGGAACGGCAGCCTTGCAGATGGCTGCCGCAATGATTCAGCGCGGCGCGGCCCGCAAGGCGCTGGTTATTGCGGCCGATGTGGCGCGCTATGAACTCAAAAGTCCCGGCGAAGCCACCCAGGGAGCCGGCGGGGTTGCGATGCTCGTCACCGAAAACCCGAGACTCCTCAGGCTGGATGCCGAAGCCGGTTTCTATCTCGAAGATGTGATGGATTTCTGGCGGCCCAATTACAGGGAAGAAGCCCTGGTCGATGGCAAGTATTCGACGCAGGTGTATATTCGGGCTTTACTGGAATCCTGGAAGCAATACGCCGAACAGACCCACCGTTCGCTGAGCGATTTATACCGCTTCTGTTATCACATACCGTTCACACGCATGGCGGAAAAAGCCCATCAACAGCTGTGGAAGAAGATCAACAGGGAAGTGCCTTCGGAAAAAATGCTGGCGGAACTGCTCGGTGAATCACTCATCTATAGCAAGCGTGCCGGCAACTGCTACTCGGCATCCATGTATGTAGGGCTGACCTCGTTACTGGATCAACACGCGGGCTCGCTTGCGGGAAAGCGGCTGGGGCTGTTCAGCTATGGCTCCGGGTGCATGGGGGAATTTTTCAGCGGGGTAGTGTCTGAAGGATACGAACAGCACCTGTTAAAGAAAGAGCATCAGAAATTACTCGACGAACGCATTGAACTGAGCTACCAACAATACGAAGATATTTACCACCTTGATTTTCCGGAAGATGGTGGAGAGCATGAGTTTGCACGTTATAAGACAGGTGCTTTTCGGCTGGCGGGAGTCAGCGGGCATAAACGTTTATATCAGAAGGTAGGTTTATGAAGGCCATAGCGCCCGGTAAATTGATATTGAGCGGTGAACATTCCGTCGTCTACGGCAAGCCCGCTCTGGCGATGGCCATTGACCGCTATGCTGAATCCACGTTGAAAGAAACGCCAGATCTTGACCGGGTTTCCTTTCACCTCCAGGATCTCGAGGCGTCCGGTCAGTCGTATACGCTGATGATGCTGCGCGAGTTCAGCAAACGCGTGCAGAAGAATTATCGGCAGTTTCTTGAAGGAAATCTCGGTATTCGCGAGGTCCTTAAAAAACCAGTCGATCTTTTTGGCTTTGCTTTTATCATGGTGCTCGACGGTCTGCACCTCAAATTACAGCAGGGTCTGGATGTCAGTCTGCATTCCACCATACCCATTGGTTGCGGTCTGGGGTCTTCCGCGGCAACAGCGCTGAGCACGTTGCGGGCCGTGGGCCATTATTTCCGCGTCGATTTCAAGCCGGAATGGTACATGGAATACAGTCTTGAAACGGAAAAAATGCAGCATGGATATCCCAGCGGAGTCGATAGCTATATGTCACTGTACGGCGGTTGCGCCCGGTTTCAGGATGGTCGTGCGACGTCTGTTCCGATGCCGGGTAACGTGCTGTACCTGGCGAATACGGGGACGCCCGAAAGTTCTACGGGCGAATGTGTGGAAGAGGTGCGCCGGCAGCACGAGGCCGACCACATCTGGCAGGATTTTGAATCCGTTACCGATATGATGGAGCAGTCTATCCGAGATAAAAATGCCGGGGAATTGCGGGAGGCCATTCGTCACAATCACAGTTTGCTTTGCCGCATAGGGGTCGTCCCTGAACGCATACAGGCATTTATAAGTGAAATAGAGGAGCGCGGTGGTGCCGGCAAAGTGTGCGGGGCCGGTTCTGTGAAGGGGGATACGGCGGGCATGGTGCTGGTGCACTGTGAGGAATCCCTGAAAGACCTTTATCAAAAATACGGCATGGAGAGCATGGCTGTTCGCGGAGACCCCCTTGGCGCCAGAGTCATATAGAGTTTCAGTTCCAGGCAGCATGATGCTGCTGGGAGAACATGCCGTGTTGTATGGCCATCCCTGTATTGTCGCCGCGGTCAATAAACAGGTCTGTCTCATTTTTCATCCCCGCTCGGACGATTATATTATAATCGAAACCGCCCTCGGCTCCTACCGCTGTACGCGGCAGGCTATCGCCGCGAGTCAGCCCCTGCGGTTTGCCGTTCAAGCCCTCCAGTCGCACAAAGATCTTCTGCAGACCGGTTTTAACCTGAACATCGAGTCGGAGTTTTCTGATCAACTGGGGCTGGGATCTTCTGCGGCCGTAACGGTGGGGGTGAACGCTTTACTGGATACAGCGTTTGGGGGTGGTGTTTCCGATCACACCTTGATGCAGTCAATCAATGATATACAGAGCGTGCAGGGCTGTGGCTCGGGCGCCGATGCGGCTGCCTCTTTCTGCGGCGGGATCGTGCGCTACTGTAAAGAGCCCGTTCAGTACGAAAAACTCCCCTGTCACAGCCCGGAATTCAGTCTGCTGTACAGTGGTCATAAAACGCCCACACCCGAAGTTATCCGCCATGTGGCATCACAAAGCGAAAGCTACACAAATCTTTATGTGCAACTGTACGAACTGATGCATGCTGTCGTGGACCGGGGGGTGGAAGCCCTGAGGGAGTGTGACGTGGCCGCCTTTTGTCGCATGATGAATATGAACCAGGGCCTGCTGGATGCACTGGGAGTATGCGATTCTTCTTTATGGGAGATTCTCTCCAAAGTGCACAACCGGCCCGGTGTAAAAGGGGCCAAAATATCCGGATCAGGCCTGGGGGACTGCGTGGTGGTGTCAGGCGACCTGGGCGAGTGGCGCGAACCTTATAAACAACATAAGGTGCGTATATCTGAAAAAGGGGTGGAAATCGATGTTCTCTAAAAAAGAGATAACAGCGCGTCTGTTGCGCGATCGCTCCGTTTACCGTTCCGACCGAACGGGCAGCGCATTCGCTCCCGCCAATATAGCCCTGGCTAAATACTGGGGAAAAAGAGATGAAGAGCTGAACCTTCCCGTTACATCAAGCCTTTCCATTTCTCTCGGTTCGTGGGGTACAGAAACGCATGTTTCATTCTGTGAGGGTGCGGACGAATACAAAATTAATGAGGTCACCTATACAGAGCGGGACCCTGAAGGCCTGCGCCTCAAAGAATTTCTGGACCTGTTTCGCCCAGAACCGGACTGCCATTTTGCGGTCCATTCGGAAAACAACATACCCATGGCTGCCGGGCTCGCATCGTCGGCATCGGGTTTTGCAGCCCTGATCCAGGCCCTCGACCGGCTCTTTGAATGGAACCTGGAGCGCTGGCAGCTTTCCATCCTGGCACGACTGGGCAGCGGAAGCGCAACCCGTTCTCTTTTTGAGGGTTTTGTTTACTGGTATGCCGGGAGTCTGGCCGACGGTATGGACAGTTATGCAGAAAGGATGGACCGCGAGTGGCCGGATTTAAGAATAGGCCTCCTGAAGGTTTCGGATGAGCGGAAATCGAAGAGCTCCCGCTCTGCAATGAAGCAGACGGTCGAAACGTCTATTCTGTATCGCAACTGGGAAACTAAAGTGCATCATGACCTCATACAATTGATGAAGGGTATCGAGGAGCAGAATATGGTGCTATTGGGTCAGACGGCGGAATCAAACGCGCTGGCCATGCATGGAACCATGCTGGACACCTGGCCGCCGGTGCTGTATTGGAAACCCGAGACGGTGCGGGTCATCCATCAGATATGGGAGCTTCGCGAAGAAGGTGTGCCCGTGTATTTTACGATGGATGCAGGGCCTAATGTGAAAGCCCTGTTCTGTGCCGAGTATGAAGGCATTCTGAAAGATCGTTTTCCCGATATAATACCGGTGGCCCCTTTTCGCAGCGACACCCGCAGCAAGTGTGACGCTCTATAGCGTTGCCCTATTCAAACACGGTCATGAGCTTGAAAGAGGCCGTCCCTTGCTGGCGCGCGTTTACGGCAAACGTGGCAGCTTTTGAGGACAGGAGCGCATCAGACGTTCCTCCATGAACTATAATTGGTAAAAAATATAAAACCCTCTCAAAAGACTTATACACAGGCTGTAAATAACACGTCTGCTTTTTTGAGATATTTATAACCTGTTGAATATGAGTGTATTGCGCTTTATATAAAGGGGTTGTTGTTTATAAAAAACGATGTTGTGCACAGACCTTGTTAATAAAATTTATTGTATGCATAGTGAAAAATGTAAAAAACTGTCACCCTTCGGCTTGAAAATCAAATAAGAGGAAGTAACGTAGTGCTGTCTACAAATACATAAAGTACGGGACTGGATTAACAATGTCTAAAAAAGAAAAGAGTTTGGTGTTGGACAATGATCGCGAAGATCATATGTGCCCCCATATGCTCAATGGAGAACAGAGCGTTGAAAATCCATTATGTTACAGTAGAACAATCAGCCGGCTTCTACAGCACTCTTAATCAGAAGTGCGCGCACTGCGCCGTACTCTACCGAAAACCATCCTTCCGCTTCTTTTGTCAGAAAATCATATCGAACCGTTTTAGTGATCGAATGCGCGGGTGGGCCTCCGTTTAATCTGCAATAAAAGAATAGTTGAAAAGAATAAAAAACCTGAAAAAAATGGTTCTTCGTAGAATTTCGTGGAAGATAAAAAATATTGGCTGTTAATGGAAAGGTTCATTGAAGCAACAACTAAATGAATCATGAGGTATACATGGCTGGACATACTCAGTGCTATTCGGGACCC
>CAYXEW010000053.1:0-17521 GCA_964464115.1 uncultured Verrucomicrobiota bacterium | reverse complement strand
CTCAGGTCTTCATGGTCGAACTGTGATCTCATCATCGAATCCCGTACTCGTACACTTACTCTTACACCCCCAATCTCTCCCTATCCATACTCAGAAAATCTCGCTACGAGATATTTCCGACCCTCCGATGGAAAAGGCTGGGAGTCTTGCTCACGAAACTGCGCAATCAGTAAATACTGCCGGAAGCCGCATAGGAGATATGCCCCGACCAACAAAAAAAACGCTGTGCTGCAAAAGATTTTTTCTGAAAATTCTACAGATCGCGGCAAAGAACGTGTGTATCATTGGCGGTGATGCGAGTTGAACATGAGTGGGGTGAAATCCATATCTCGAAATATGCCTATGTTAGATAAGGGAACGTTATGCCTGAATTAGTCTATATGATACTGGGATTGGTGCTGGGAGCCGTTTTGGCATTCCTCTGGTTAAAAAGCAGAACGGCCCATGAAGTTGCGGTATTGCAGGAAAAGGCCGCCTCCGCCGAACAGTCCGCCGCTGAACGCGAACGGGCTCTGTCGGCTTACCACGAACTGAAGGTAGAGCATGAGAAGTTGCTCATTGGTTCGGAAAAGGATTTAAGTGCGTCGCAGGAAAAGCTAAAACTGCTGGAACAGGCCAAAGAAAACCTATCCAGAGAATTTGAACAGTTGGCCCATCGCATTTTCACTGTCAATGCAGAGGCCGGTAAAACATCGCTGAAGGAGATCCTGGAGCCACTGAAAAGCCAACTGGGCGAGTTTCGCCAGCGCGTTGAAACCGTTTATGATGTAGAAGGCAAACAGCGCGCCACCCTGCTCGCACAAATAGAAGAACTCAAGAAGTTGAATAATGACATCGGCAGAGAGGCAAAGGATCTGACAACGGCCCTGAAAGGGGAGAGCAAGATTCGCGGCAACTGGGGCGAAATGATTGTGGAGCGTATTCTGGAGCTGTCCGGATTGCAGGAGGGCCGGGAATATGAAACCCAGGTCTACCTCAAAGAAAAACATGGGGGAAACCGCGGTCGCTATCCCGATTTTATTGTCCACCTTCCGCATCAGCGAGATGTTATCATTGATTCAAAAATGGTACTCAATGCTTACGAGGCCTACTGCCGCACCGAAGATGAGGTGGAGCGCGCCGCTTTCTTAAAGAAGCACGTGGAGGCCGTTCGCCTCCATATGAGTCAGCTCAGTGATAAACAGTACGAAAATCTTGCCGGCCTTCAGCCCCTTGAACAGGTGATGATGTGTATTCCCAATGAATCGGCCTATATGGCCGCCGTCGCTGAAGCCCCTCAACTGCAGGAAGAAGCCTTAAAGAAGCAAATCCTGTTGGTCGGCCCGACGACACTGGTCCTAGCGCTTAAAATCGTTAAATCGATGTGGCGCCACGATGATCAGAGCCGCAACGCCCTCCAAATTGCCGAAAGAGGTCAGAAGTTGTACGAAAAATTTGTCGGCTTTGTGGTGGATATGGATGGGATGGGCAGCGCACTCAGCCGAGCTGTCACATCATATGAAGAGGCAAAGAAAAAGTTGTCGACCGGCAATGACAACCTCGTGCGACAGGCGGATAAGCTAATCGCGCTGGGGGTGAAGAGTAAAAAACGGCTACCCCCTTCTTACATCCATCCGGAAGACCATGAAAGTTAATGCAAATTAATTGCTGTCAAGAAACCGCTTTATGGCAGCCTCGTCGAGCAGCCCGTTTCCATAACCGATATGTTCACCGGAAATAGGGGAAAGACTGGTCAATAGTTTTTCCACCGCCTCTGCCTGTGTCGCCTCTGGATTGCGTGCCAAATATAAAGAGATGGCGCGCGCTGCGTAAACGCTGGCAATAGACGTGCCCGCGTAACTCCGGCTCTGACCGTTTTCTGAAATAGAGGCCTTGCCCGGTGCCATGATCAGCACGTGATCCCCGTAATTGGATGACTCCCAGGGAGTCCCGTCCCCATTTGCCGCCGCGACTGCCAGTACGCCGGGGTATGCAGAGGGATATATATTTTCTCCGGAGGGTTCATTACCTGCCGCCGCGACCAGGAGCACTCCTTTTTGCTGGGCATAAGCTACTGACGTTCTTAAAAACTCACTGTCCGTTGTGGAACCCCAACTCATATTGACAACTTCCGCCCCCTCGTTTATAGCGTGTGTGAGCCCGTTGATGAGGCCGTAATAGGAGGCATAGCCATTCTGATCAAATGCCTTAATAGCGACCAGAGGAACGGCTTCAGATGAATCACCGGCGCCCTCCGGCGTCACCATGCCGGCAGCGATGAGCGCCATATGAGTACCGTGCCCCGCCTCGTCGGAAATGGCCAGCTCCGGGTTGAGCGCATCGTAGGTGCTCGCCAGCGTATTGCCGGGCAGCAGTGAGAGATCGACCCCGGAATCTAGAATGGCCAGCCGTGTTTCACCCTCCAAAATAGATCGCGTCCTTACATCCGGCGGCGACACCATGCCCGGCGCGTCAACGTTTACGACATAATTCGCATCAGCCGCGGCTACATCTGCCCGTTTTCTCAACTGCTCCAGGAGGGCTGGAATATTGGTGTTGCGCGGCATTTTAATACGATAGATGCCCAACTCGGGAATACTGTCCACTGCCGACCCGCCAATTTGATTCAGCAGCAACATGAATTCATCGGCCGTGGTGCCGGGCCTCATGCCGATTAAAAATTCGTCTGCCACAAAAGGTTCCCCGCCAAGGGGGGCCCGCGTGATGGTATAGCTCCTGTCGTTTGAAAGCTCCTGTACATTGTTCCTGTTGCCGGGGAGAAAGAGCTGTATTTCAGAAAGCCTGTTAATCTGGCCCAGAGGGCCCTCCATGATATCCCACGTCATGACATAGCCCAGGTCTCTGAATAAGTCCTGAGCCACCGATTCGATCGGTTCATTGGTATAGGAGGCGTTGACAAAATAGTGTATGGAGGGGTCCATTTTTACCGCTACGCCCTGCCTGCTGAACTCTTTGAGTACGCGCGATATCTGTTCGCCGTTGGATTTGAGCGACATCCTTTCGCCGGTCAGGCGGAGTTCTACGCCGGGGCCCGCTGTGGTCGCCAGGGCAACGGCACACCACGCGGTGAACAGCAGAGCCCGCCCCGCAAAATTGATTCTTTTTTTATGCACATAAGTATGACACACTGATGGTCTGTTTGTGTCAATGATTGCAAAAGAATAAATATGACAACCAATGTGGCATCTTTTCTAGTTCTTTGCCTGAGCCTTTCCAGTCTTCCGCTTTTGGTCGAAGCTGAGAGTGATTTGGGCGGCTCCGCTGCGTCCCGCTCCGCCGGCCGTCGCACGTATGACAAGAAAATTGAATGGGGCGTGATTGATAACGGTATTGAAAAGCCGCAGGTGGAAAAAGACTCTTCTGCTCCCGATATACTGGAAGAACAACTGCGACGCAGTCTTTCAGCCCCCCCCGTCTCAGGAGCCAGAGCCGTTCCGCAACCCGAACGCACGAGTCCGGGTCGGCGCGGAGAGAAAGAGGAGGTGGAGGAAGAGCTTTGGCAAAAAGTACTCAGGGAAGGTTTGCTCAATCAGCAGGAAAACGAGACCGACGGTGAGTCACAGGATCAAGAGGAGAATGGGCAAGAAGGGGTAGAGCTTGATTTAGAAAGCTGGGGATGGCTGGCCGAAGAAGCCCGTGAAAAGGCTCGAGCGGACGAAGTTGCCACAGAAGATGATGAAGCGGATGACGCAGAAGATGGTGACGGGACAGAAGGCTACAGGACCTCGGATCAGATGAGTCGGGAGAAAGTAGATATCTTTTCGGGGCCAGCCCCGCCCCTTATGGAGAAAAAGGCTGCAGAATCGTCAGAAGCAGAATACCGCTACTGGAATGCTCCTCCTTCCCAGCCGGAAGACTCAGAGCCCGCAGATGAAGAGGAGAGGAGCGCCTGGATGCGGGAGCTGGTGCCGGATGCACCGGGGCGAGGGGGTCGATCCGAAAGGAGTACCGGGCTGGAGAATGTATTAAACTCCACATACGGATCCGGTAGCGAGGGCTTGTCCGGCGTGATGACCATGAACGAATTGATGCCGACGGCCGACCTCTTTGGATCACCGGCGGGTAATGACTTTTCATCAACGCGCCCCCGCGACTCCGGCGATGAGCTGATGCAGACCAAAACTTATGGATTAAGCGATCAACTCTTCAATGGTGCAAACCTTGGGTTCAAACCAGGTGCGGGCCGCGAAGGAATCCTCGACCGGCGCCCTGAAGGCAATACATCGGAACGGCGCGGTCTGCGCGACTCCTTGATGACGACAGAAAAGTTATCCCGCTGAGAGCCAGTAAAACGTCAGGCGCCTGCTGCCATTGATTGGAAGACAGCCGTGAGGACTCCTTCCTGTGCTGCCACCTGTTTTCTAAAGATGTTTACGACGTGATGATCCTCGGGGATCTTCAGCCGACCTCTCAGGTAATGTGATTGTGATGGCAGAATAAAAGACTTTTTGCAATTGGGGCAACGCCCCTTTTTACCCACATCTGAATCCTGAATCCACAATTTCTGCCCGCAGGAGGGACAACTGATTTTATAGTCTGTCTGATTTTCTTCTCTAAAAATACACACGACCAGCGGGCTTTGGGTCTGTATGATTTTCTGATAGGCGGCTTTCACCATTTCCATAGTCAGCAGATCCATAAACTGCACAATAAATACCACACCGGCCGATTCTTTCAGCAGCTCATCGAGGCCATGTGCTTCGGGATGTGTCAGGCAATAAGCCCTGAGGAGGACGTCTTTTTGATCGACAGATGCATGCCCTTTTTCAGACGGGGTCGGTAAGCGGCAAACAGATTGTATAAATGACCGCGCCGCATCATACTGCGGACTCACCACGACAAGCGCCGCGGCATCGGCCGACTTCGTTAGCTGTTCGGAAACCATACCCATCACACTAAGATCTGAAGACGGCATCTTCAAGCAAATTCTGCTGTCTGTCTGGATGTGATTTCAAACAGCTCCTGCTCGGGCCAGAACCTTCGCCTATTTCACTTTATTCTGTTCTTTTCGTTTTGCCACGATTTCTTCAGCGAGTGAAAACGGTACGGCTTCATAGTGTTCGAAGTGCATCGAGAAAGCGGCTCTTCCCTGAGTCAGCGTTCGGAGCGCATTCGAGTAGCCGAACATTTCACTGAGCGGCACCATACCCCTGACGACTTTCTGGGTGCCCTGTGAATTCATGGATTCAACGCGGCCGCGTCGCTGGCAAATGGAGCTGGTTACCGGCCCCATATACTCTTCCGGGGTCGTCACTTCCAGCGACATCAGCGGTTCGAGCAGTTCAGGATTGGTCTTCATGAAGAGCTGTTTAAAGCCCTGTCGACCGGCAATTTGAAAGGCGAAATCACTGGAATCTACATCGTGATAGGATCCATCCAGCAATGTAACCCGCATATCGACCACTGGATAACCGGCAAAGGGCCCGGCTTCCAGTGCCTGAATGACTCCTTTCTCGACGGAAGGAATGTACTCCGCCGGAATGCGTCCGCCCGTAACTTTATTGACAAATTCGAAGCCCTGCCCCGGGTCGAGCGGCTTGAGTTCCATGACCACGTGACCGTATTGTCCACGTCCACCCGACTGTTTGGCGTGCTTGTAGGAACCGTCTATGGTCTGACATCCCGTTTCGCGGTAGGCCACTTCCGGGCGTCCCACCTCCGCTTGTACATTGAATTCGCGCTTGAGGCGATCGACAATAATTTCGAGATGGAGTTCACCCATGCCGGAAATAATGGTCTCACTCGTTTCCTGGTCAAATGAAACGGTAAAGGTCGGATCTTCGTCCGCCAGTCGGTTCAGCGCCACGCCCAGCTTTTCGTTTTCGGCGCGACTTTCGGGCACGATGCTGATGGAGATCACAGGTGCGGGAAACTCGATAGCTTCGAGCATAATGGGGTAATCCTCGCTGCAGAGCGTATCACCGGTTTTAGTGTCGCTGACACCAATGACGGCTACAATATCGCCGCAGACTGCGGTGTCGACGTTTTCCTGCCGGTTTGCATGCATGCGCAAAATACGCCCGACGCGCTGCCGCTTTCCCTGGTTAATGTTGTAGATCGTAGAACCCGACTGCAGCGTTCCGGAATAAATACGGATATACGTCAGCTTCCCCATGTGTTTGTCGGACATAATTTTAAAGGCCAGGGCCGAAAAGCCCTCTTCATCTTTCGGCTCCCTGCGGTTTTTCCCCGTTTCATCCCTGGCGCAAATAATCGGCGGTATTTCATTGGGGGCCGGCAGGCAGTTGACAACGCCGTCCAGCAATCGCTGGATACCTTTGTTTTTGAAGGCCGACCCGCAGTAGACGGGGACGACTTCGCGGCTCATGGTTGCACTGCGCAGTATTTTCCAGATTTCCTCTTCGCTCAGATCGCCCGTCTCGAGAAACTTATCCAGCAAGGCCTCGTCCTGTTCTGCGCATTTTTCCACGAGGTTGTTGCGCCATGTGTTGGCACTCTCGATCAAGTCGGCGGGAATTTCCATCTCGTCAAATTCGGTGCCGTGTGATTCTTCGCGGTACATGATGGCCTTCATGCAGGTCAAATCGACAACGCCGCGAAAATTATCTTCGGCGCCAATCGGAATGACTACCGGTACCGCATTGGCACCCAATTCATTTTGAATTTCTTTCACCACGCCGAAAAAATCGGCCCCGACGCGATCCATCTTATTAACAAAGGCCAGCTTGGGAACATTGTATTTTTCACTCTGGTGCCACACTTTTTCCGATTGTGGCTGGACGCCCCCCACGGCGCAGAAAAGGGCAATGGCTCCGTCCAGGACGCGCAGGCTGCGCTCTACTTCGACGGTAAAGTCGACGTGGCCTGGAGTGTCAATCAGCGTTATCTGGTGATCGCGCCAACTCGTGGTAGTCGCGGCTGAAGTGATCGTAATACCCCGCTCACGCTCCTGTTCCATCCAGTCCATGGTGGCTTCACCATCGTGGACTTCGCCCATTTTATGGCTCTTCCCCGAGTAAAAAAGCATGCGTTCACTGACGGTTGTTTTGCCCGCATCGATATGCGCCATGATCCCGATATTGCGGATCTTATCCAAAGGTTTTTCTCTAGCCATTGCCGATATCCTCTCTATGCACCTATTTATTCTTTAAAAAGGCTCGGAACTATGACCGCGGAACGGTTTACTTGCAAGGTATTTTGCGTATGTTTTTGATAAGCGCGCGCTGCGGCGCGTAACGTCCGGAGCCGGGCGGGAAAGGATGTGTTTGATGGATTTGTCGAATAAACTCATTTGGTTTGATATGGAATTCAGCGGCCTCGATCTCGACGAGGCCTATCCGATGCAATTTGCTATGATTATCACCGATTACGATCTGACGCGGCTGATGCCACCCGATCATGATTTCAACTGTACCATTGCGCTGCCCGAAGGGGTTCCGATAAGCAATTGGGTGAAGAAGCATTTACCGCAACTGGTGGAGGACTGCCGGAAGCCATCCGCTGTCGGTATAGAAACATTGAACCGGCAGATCGGCGAGGAACTCGATCAGTTGTTCGGTAAACTCAGCTCAAAACAGTCGGAGCGGCCTGTGTTGGCCGGGAATTCCATGCACCACGACTGGTATCTGGCGCGCAAATTTCTACCCGCGCTCACATCCCGGGTTCATTACCGTCATCTGGATGTCTCCAGTATCAAGCAGTTTTGGAATCTGACACTCCTGAAAGACGTGTATGATAAGAACGACGCGGAGGTCGTCCGCAGGTTCTGCCCGGTTCAATTCAATAATTCGCTGGATCGTCACGACGCCCATTATGATGTGCTCGCATCGCTCAGTGAATGCCACTATTACAGGCACATGATTACGGCGGCACCCGAAGCCGATGTTTAACCTGATAACAGATTTGATTTTTTGTGCCCGTTCAAATACTGTTTGGACCGTTGGCTGGATGACGTATGGATAAGAATATACCGGTACTGCATTTGGAAGATATCACATTGGCGGCGGCCTATGAGCGCGCGCTGCAAATGCTGTATCAGCAGGGTACGGGATTTCGCACCCGTTATGATAAACCGGGCGATCCTCTCAGCGTGGACTGCACGATGAGTATTACGGTGCGCGATCCGCTTTCAGACCCGATGATTCACCGGGCTTCTCCCTGTAACCTGGAGGCTCTCTACGAATACGTCATGGAACTGAAGGGGACGCCCGTTCGCGCGCCTTCAGCCCTGCTGGTTCCTGAAGAAATCCGAAAGGAATATCCTTTCTACCGCCGCTTTCGGGCTCTTCCGGAACCATGCGGTGACGGCGTCAAACTGTATGACCAAGTGGATTATGTGGTGCAGAAACTAGCGAAACAGCCTTTTACACGGCAGGCTCAAATTATCACCTGGGTGCCGCGACTGGATATGTGTGCCGAGGACCCCCCCACGCTTCAATCCATATGGTATCGCATTGTGGAAGAAGAGGGAAAATGGTGGCTGAACTGTAATGTCCGCATGCGCAGCAACGATGCCTGGGGCGCCTGTTTTATGAATATGTTTGGCATGGTGATATTCAACAGGGATATCATTGCCCGCGAGCTGGCGCGCCATACCGGCCGGGTGGTAGAAATGGGCCGTCTCAACTGGTTTGTTGATTCATTTCACATTTATGGGCGCGATATGCGCGACGTGCGTCATAATATCCTCGATCAGATGGATTCCGGCTCTTTTGCTAAACGTGTAAGGGCTTTTCACAGCCCCGATGTTCAGGCCATATTCCGGGAATAATGTGCCGCCCTCGGCAGCCTCTCCGACAAAAGACTATGACTTTAGTTCAGCGTGATGGGTTGCCAGCCATACGATGTGATCGCGCTCTTCTTTGATAATAAAATCGAGGGCGGGTTTGGCTTTTGAGTTGAGCAACAGATCGTTCAGCCCGTAAAAATACAATATGGTGTCCAATTCATTATTGATGGCGATGGACAGAATATCTTCTTCGCTGTGGCATTCCTGCAATTGATTGGCGCTTTCTTTGGGATCCTGGAATACGGATCCGCGGGCCACGGATTTCAGAAACATGGAAACGGCTTGATCCGTGTGGTTTTCCAGGGCCAGTTCATCACCATCCGTGATTTCCATGCGCATTTCATGGAATTTTTTCACGTGAATTTCTTCAGCTGCCGCCAGATCCTGAAACAGTTTTTTGCAGGTCTTGTCCCGGGTCAGGGTCGCCGCTTTTTTATAAAAGGCCACCCCTTCTTTTTCTATATCTTCTGCCAGTTCAAATATTTCGTCTGCTGTGTAACCGTATTTCATAGTCTTTACCACTTTTTTGATGAAGTGGCATTCTACAACATCTTGCTTTTAATACACAACTGTTAAATGATCAGTATGTAATGAGTAGCAATGAGGAACATACCTTGGTTATCACGGACATCGCGTATGGCGGTGATGCGCTCGGCCGCCTTGAGCGGGGGGTGGTCTTTGTTCCCTATGCCATCCCCGGCGAGACCGTACGGGTCCGCATAGTTGAACAGAAGAAAAAGTATGCCCGCGCCTCCCTGCTGGAGGTGCTCGAACCCTCGCCGCATCGCATCGCTCCCGCCTGTCCGTTGTTTACATCCTGCGGCGGATGCCAGTATCAGCACATGGCCTATGAAAAACAATGCACCTGCAAGGCCAAGCAGCTTTATGATGTGTTGAATCGTTTGGGTACCTGTACGCTCGATGCTCAGCCGATATTTATCCCTTCGCCAGCGTCTTATCATTACCGAAACACGCTAATGCTTCACGGGCCCGGAAAGCCCGGCCTGATGGCCGGGAATTCTCATATGGTTGTGCCGGTCCGGCAGTGTCCGGTCGCCGTGGATTCTATTAACGACCGACTACCCTCCCTCGGCGAAATTTCCCTGCGCGAGCGGGAGCATGTGGTGTTGCGGGCGGACACTAAAGGCCGCCTGTACGAGTGTCTTTCATCGCATGCAGCCGGCCGAGACGAAGACGTTTTTTTCGACGTGAGCGGCCTCTCTTTCAGCGTCAAAACCCGTGCGTTTTTCCAGGCGAACACGGGCGTGCTGGAGCGAATACTGCAGCACGTTGGGGCGTTCCTGGAAAAGTGGCCCGTATCGCGATTGATTGACGCCTATTGCGGCGTGGGCGTTTTCGCCATTTCACTTAGCCATCTGGTTCAGCGCTATGATGGTATTGAGGGAGTGAAAAGCGCCGTGTCCAGTGCCCGTAAAAATGCGGAGGCGGCAGGGCGTACGAACGGGCGCTTTATACAGCAGTCCGTGGAGACCGCGCTGCCCGCCGTCCTGAAAAGCGCTGATGCAGTCCATACAGCCCTCTTGCTAGACCCCCCCCGGACGGGCTGCTCTGAGCGCGTCCTCAATGCTGTTTGTGAGCATCGCCCGGCCTTTATTGTCTATATTTCATGCATGCCGCCGATGTTGGCCCGGGACCTGAAGACGTTGAGTTCAGCCGGTTATGAACTGCTGGATGTGCGGGGCTATGACATGTTTCCACAGACGGCACACTTTGAAACGTGCGCGCTACTGCAATTAAACTATTGAGGCTGTTGCGCCCGTGTACTATACTGTCGTTGCGTTAGGCATTGTAACAGGTGAAGAGGTCGGTATGGCAGATAAAGACAAAGACAAAAAAAGGGAAGCTCTCGAACCGGAAATAATGAAGCAGGACAAAGAGGCGACCGCCGATGAGCCGGGTCTGGTATTATCGCGGGATATCTATCCGCCCCAGTTGGCCGTAGTGCCGCTTGACGGACGGCCCTTTTTCCCGAGAATGACCGTTCCTATCCTGGTCCAGGATCCCTATTTGCTGAAACTGTTGAAAGATTTATCCGATCAGGGTGACAAATACCTCGGGCTGATCCTGAGGTCCAAACCCAGGGAACAGGGCGAGGGTGCAAAGCTTAAACCGACCGATTTGTACAGTGTGGGTGTCATTGCCCGTATTCTTCGGTTAATGGGCGCAGATACCGAGGGGCCCATGCAGGTTATACTGGAGGTAACTGATCGTTTTAAGGTAGCCCGCTACAACAAAGAGGAACCCTATCTCGTTGCCGAAGTCGACTACTTGCTCGAGGCGGACGCATCCCCCAATGACGAACTCAAGGCGTATTCAATTTCGGTGCTCAAAGCGCTGAATGAGCTCGTCAAGCTAAACCCGTTGCACAAGGAGGAACTCAACCTGCTCATATCTGCGCACGGAAATCCCAATGAGCCGGGACGTCTGGCTGATATAGCGGCCGCCCTTACGACGGCGGCAGGCAAGGATTTGCAGGAAATTCTGGAGGCGACCAGTATCCGTCAGCGCCTGCAGAAAGTGCTCACACTGGTTCGAAAAGAGGTGGAGGTCTTTCAGATACAGGCCGAAATTAACCAGCAAATCGAACAGAAAATATCCAAACAGCAGCGAGACTTTTTTCTGCGCGAACAGCTGAAAGCCATAAAAAAAGAACTCGGGTTGACCAAGGAAGATAAAGAAACAGAAGTGGAAGCCTTTCAAAAGCGTCTCGAAAAACTGACGCTGACAAAAGAAGCTCGGACCCGGGTCGACGAGGAATTGCAAAAACTTAAACTCATTGAACCCCATTCGCCGGAGTATACCGTTTCCCGTAATTATTTGGACTGGTTGACCTCCTTGCCGTGGGGCGTTTTTTCAAAAGACAATCAGGATATCGAAAAGGCGGACGCTATTCTCGATCGGGATCATTATGGACTGAAAGATGTCAAAGAGCGCATTCTGGAGTTTTTATCCGTCGGCATTCTCAAGGGGGATATAACGGGATCGATTTTGTGTTTTGTAGGGCCACCGGGTGTAGGCAAAACATCCATCGGCCATTCTATCGCGCGTAGCATGGGGCGGAAGTTCTACCGGTTTTCAGTCGGCGGTATGCGCGATGAGGCAGAAATTAAGGGGCACCGGCGAACCTATATAGGGGCCATGCCCGGCAAATTTGTCCAATCCATGAAAGTATGTGAAACGGCCAACCCCGTCATTATGCTCGATGAAATCGATAAAGTGGGTGCCAGCTACCACGGGGATCCCGCCTCGGCTCTGCTGGAGGTGCTCGATCCCGAACAGAACAGCGATTTTCTGGATCACTACCTGGATGTTCGGTTTGATTTATCCAATGTTTTCTTTATCTGTACAGCCAATCAGCTCGACACCATTCCGCGGGCGCTGCTGGATCGTATGGAGGTAATACGCCTGGCCGGTTATATTATGGAAGAGAAGCTTGAAATAGCCCGGCGCTACCTCATTCCGCGCCAGTTGAAAGAGCACGGTATTTACAAGGCACAATTCACCCTTACCAAACGAGCTCTGCGAGGGGTCATTAACAACTACGCCCGGGAACCTGGCGTTCGCAACCTCGAAAAGCATATCAAAAAAATGATGCGCATTTCGGCCCGCAAGCTGTTGGCGGATCCCAAACAGAAAATCCGTATTGATGCCATGGATGTCGAACCGCTGCTGGGCAAGCCCCAGTTCAGGGATGAGGATATGTATGCCAAACCACTTCCGGGTGTGGTTCGCGGGCTGGCGTGGACGAGCATGGGTGGCGAAACGCTCTATATTGAGGCCACCAAGGTCTTCACGGGTAAACCGGGGTTTAAACAGACCGGCCAGCTCGGCAATGTCATGGTGGAGTCATCTGAAATTGCCTATACCTATATTCGTTCGCTGCTGAGTGCCGAAGATGAAACAGCCGCTTTTTTTCAAAAAAACTTTATTCATCTGCACGTCCCCGCCGGAGCCACACCCAAAGATGGCCCGTCAGCCGGCATCACTATGGCTACATCCCTGTATTCGCTGGCGATGAATAAACCTGTTAAATCCGGGTTTGCCATGACGGGGGAGTTGTCGTTAACGGGCCATGTCATGCCGATAGGGGGCGTTAAAGAAAAGACCATTGCCGCTAAAAGGGCCGGTGTAAAACACATCCTCTTCCCGATTGCTAACAGAAAAGATTACGAAGAGCTTCCGGCGCACATCAGGAAGGGGCTTACCCCACATTTTGTCAGGCATTTTGATGAAGCCCGGCAACTCTGTTTTGCGAAACGATGAGCTCGGTGGCATGTACGGCCTCCTATCGTGCCGCCATTGAATCTATATCAGGCAGTTGAAATGCTGAAAACATTTTTTCTATCTCACCACGGAAAGGCGTCTTTTTCAGAGTTCAACCTAGAAGGAGCAGTTGTGCGCAGCAAGAGATCGGGTCGCAACATTGCGACGGATGGTGTGCCTCCAGGGGGCCAGCGTATATCCACCCATGCCTGAGCGTGGCTGGCGCTATCGTTACCCTGCTAGTAGCGGTTTAATGGCCGGATACTGGTTCAATCCACCAGGTCAATCAACTTGCTCACATCAGTGTCGCCGCCGCCATTTTTTTTCTGCTGAGGTCGCTGGTCGCCATCCTGTTCGCGGTTATTTCGCGGCTTGCGGCTGCGACGCCTCGAATTGCGCTTCCCGCCCCCCCGGTCTCCACCGCCTGCAACTTTGACGTGTTCCAATGCCTTTTTAAAGGTGGACGCCCGCATCGTTTTGCCGCCCGCGTCAGCGATGCGCCGCTCGAGCTCCTCATCCGGCGTAATGACCATGACATCCGCTTTGCGAATCGATTTTTTGGCATGCTTGAAAATCAGTTCACGCCGGTCGTATTTCTTCATGGTGAAATAGACGCGCACGCCGCTGAAATCTCCGCCATCTTTTTCGTCGACAACTCGCAGCGGGTTCCCCTCAAAAACGGCAATCATTTGGATGCTTTCCTGTTCGGAAAAGCGCGCCAGCCGCTTGAGGATATCGATTTGATCGCGGGGTGATAGACGCCCGCCCCGCTTGCCGTCGCCCACGTAGGAGGCATCGACAATATACAGTTTTTCGCTTTGTTCTGCCGGTCTGAACAAATTTTTTATGCTATCCAGTAAACTCATAGAACTAACTAAGTATCCCTTCTTATTCTTAATAACCTGAGAAGTAGCCACAAAACCTACAGGAATGCCGGATCAACTGCAAGCGCGGAAATCAATTTCTGCAGTGCCGCCATATACCCGCCGCCGACACAACCGCCTTTCTTTATATTTTTCCTGCGACTCTGCGCTGGTTTGGTGTAACGTTAGCCTCCGATTGATGAAGAGATTTTTTATACTGATACTTTATTCATTGGCAGTGCTGACCGGCTGTGTCACGGGCGGAGGACATGAGGCGCGCATTCAACACACTCTGAATCAGCAGCAGCGGGACATCGATGGCGTGTCGACAAACACCCTCATCGACACAAGATTCCGACAGGAGGAGTCCGCTTTTTCCAATATTACGTTAGATATTCATACATCTCTGGAGTTGGCGACCCGGTTTAACCGCTCTCTTCAAACAGAGCGTGAATCCCTTTATTTGTCGGCCCTTTCGCTGTTGAGTGAACAGCGCTCACTTGGGCTTGAACCATCGGCCATGCTGGAGTACTCGGCGGGTTTACAGGGCGAACCGAGGACGGATGAGGAGGTCTCTTTGTCATATTCCGACTCTGTCACCCTACCGCCGGGAACCGTGCTTTCCTGGTCGGCAGGCAGTTCTGCGACCCGTGACCCGGAGGCGGAAACCAATGGCTCGTCCTTTGCTTCCTACGTACAGCTCAAGGTCGAGCAGCCACTGCTCTCAGGCGCGGGGTATGAAAGCACATACGCCAATGTGATACAGGCCGAACATGATTTAATTTATGCCATGCGGGACTTCGCCCTCGAGCGACAGGACCTGGCTCTCAGCGTGGTCGGAGGCTATTTCAATCTTCTCGAACAAATAAATGTGCTCAGCAATACGTATCTCAATGTGGCGCGGTCTGCGTATCTCCGTGAACGGTCCGAGGCCCTTTTCAGGGTTCGCAGGGCATCGGCCATGGATGTGCTGCGTGCGCGACAGCAGGAGCTTTCAACAATGAATAATTACCAGAAAGCCCAGGCCGTCTACGAGGTCGCCGTGAAGAGTTTTCTCATCGATTTGGGGCTTCCTCTCAAGTTGAAAGCCGTCATTGAGGGGGAACTTCCCTCCATTAAAAAGATACGTTATGACGGAGAGGCGGCGGAGGCGCTGGCCCTTCGCCGTCGCTTGGATTTACAGACTCGGCGGGATCAACTGGAGGATGCGGAGCGCAGCCTCCGCGTCGCCCGGCGAACCCTCAGGCCGGCATTGAACGCATTTGCACAGATGGATTATTCGGACAGTGGCGCCGGTTCTTTCGGAGAGCAGAACCTGGATGAAGAGGTCGTTGCCGGCATTGAGCTGACGATTCCCCTGGATCGGCGGGATGAGCGCGACGCATTTATTCAGGCTCGCATCCGCCGTGCATCGGCCGCCCGCCGCCTGGAGGCTGCCGTCAATAATGTAACGTTAGAGGTGATACAGAGTCTCAAACAGTTGCAAACACTGGAAAGCACGGTGCAGATTGAACGTGAAAATGTGAAAATTGCTTCTCGCCGGGCGGCCAATGCAGACTGGCGCTTCAAGCGGGGCGATTTTTCCAACAGGGATGTTGTCGAGGCCGAGAATGAATTGCTGGAGGCGCGCAACGCCTACTCCAGCGCCCTTTTCGACTACGAACTGCAACGTCTGCGGCTGTTAAGAAATATAGGGTTGCTGGATGTCGATTCCGCAGGCCGCCTGATCGAACTGGATGATGTAAATGAACCATGGTGAAACGGTTATGCAGAATATGCGAAAAAACAAATATATTTATATAGGGGCCACCCTGCTGCTGTTGGTGCTTTTGTGGCAGTCCTGCCGGCGGGAAGAGGGCCGTGCGGTCTCCTCGACCGATGTACCCTCCACTGCGGCGGAAATCGGCCCCATGACCATTAAAGTAAGTGGGGCCGGCGAGATCCGCAGTATCGACTCACACAAAATTATTCCCAAAATTAAAAAATCGACCATGATCAGTTACCTGATTGAAGAGGGTCGGCGCGTAAAAAAAGGCGAGGTCGTGGCGCGCCTGAATACGGATGAAATCGAGCGCAGAATCGAAGACTTGGAAGTGCGGATTGTACAGGAAGAAAGCCTGGTGGATTCGGCGAGAACTGAGCGGGAGATCCAGGAGCTGGATAACTCTACCCACCTGAAAACGGCGCAGCAGGATCTGGAAAATGCCCGCATGGATCTGGAGAAGTTTATGGAGGCGGACCTGCCCCTGGATCGGCGCAGCCTGGCTCTGGATGTACAGACAGCGTCCAGTCTTCTCCAGCGCAAAAAGAGTGAATACGAGGAAATGCAGCTACTGCTTGATGAAGGTTTTGTCACGGAAGCAGAGGTGGAGGAAACACGTATTGAGGTCGAAGAGGCGCAAATTAAGCAGGAAACCGCGACCCTCAAGCGTGTCAATGCCGAAAAATATGATCATCCCCAGAAAAAAGCCAGGCTGGAAAATGCCCTCAGTAAAGCCGAAGCCGAACTCCATAAAGCCGTCAAACGAAATCAGACGCTCTTGAAAAATAAGCAGCGCTCCGTTGAGTCGGCCGCCCTTAAACTGGCGCGCTCAAAGCAGGAGATTGATGAGGCGAGAGAAGATTTAAAAGAGCTGACCATCAGGGCGCCAGCGGAAGGGGTCGTCCAGTACGGAACCCCTGAACAGCGGTGGCGGCGCGCGCAGGTTCAGGTCGGCGCCAATACCCACCCCGGCATGATTCTCCTGACGATTCCAGGCCTCGAGGACGTAGAGGCTATTATCAATATATCGGAAGCGGATATACAAAAAGTCGCCGTAGACCAGCGAGCTATTATTACCGTCGATGCGCTGCCCAATCAAACGTTTTCCGGCAACGTCGGCAAGATTATCGAAGTAGCCAATGACCAGCATTGGACGTCGGGAGATGTTAAGGAGTTTACGGTGGAAGTTCAAATGGAAGCGGATGCGAACCTCAAACCGGGATTTTCCTGCCGTGCGGAAATTATTACGGATGAAGTGGCGTCGGCCCTGCAAGTCCCGGTGCAGGCCGTTTTCAGGGAGGACGATCAGTTGGTCGTTTACATGGATGAGCAGCCCCCGCGCCGCCGCAAGGTTGAAGTGGGCCGCTCTTCTCTTACGCATGTCGAAGTGCTGATGGGTCTCGAAGAGGGTGAGCGCGTTTTGATGGCACAGCCGAAATAGGGGCAGACGTTGATACAGCTCGATCAAATAACCAAAACCTATTATTTGCAAAAGCCCCTGACGGTACTCAACGAAGTCAGTCTGACCATTCATCCGCAGGAGTTTGTCGGCATTTTAGGGGCGTCCGGTTCCGGTAAATCGACGCTGCTGCATATCATGGGGCTTTTGGATAAACCGACCTCGGGCAGTATTTGCTTTCAGGGGCGGGACACGGCCCGACTGGATGATGACGCCTTGTCCACGTTGCGGGGGCGTTCTATTGGCTTCGTCTTTCAGTCTTTTCGCCTTATCGGGCACCTGTCTATTGAAGAGAATGTCGAGCTGCCTTTATTTTATCAGCGGGTACCAAAAGAAGAGCGACGGGCTCGCGCGCAACGCGCGATGCATGAAGTGCATATCGACCACCGGGCGCACCACCAACC
>CAYXEW010000052.1:0-17806 GCA_964464115.1 uncultured Verrucomicrobiota bacterium | reverse complement strand
CGTTGGTGATGAAGTAGAAAACCGCCGTATCATCGGCAGCCGGACTGCCACCCGTGTCGCCGAAGAACGGCTGCGCGTAGAACGTCACGGTTACATTGGTCTGTGCGTCGGTGAATGTATGCGTCATACCGCCGCTCGCCAGTGAGCAGGCCTGCGTGCCATCGTAGTAGGTCGTCCCCTGCACTGTCGCCCCGGTTGCAGCCCAGCCGTGCTGGCCATCGAGCGCTCCGAGACCTCCCGCATTCGTCGGACCCGCTTCAAAGGGTTCGAAGAAGGGCAGAATATACGTCGGATCGCTGTCGTTATCCGTGACGGTTACGGACACATCCTGATCTGCTGAACTCGCGGAACTGCAACGAATGACCGCCGTATCATCGGTGAAGTCGCCGTCTTCCGCCGCCGCGATCGTCACCGTCTGCCACGTATCCCAGTCAGAGGATGTAAAGGTTAGGGCACTGCCGTTGAATACCGTTATATCCGTGTCGCCGCTCGCACGCGAAACCGTCACAGTCTTGTCGGCCGACGGTATGGCATCCAGACGAACTTGGAATACGTTCGTCGAACCTTCCTGAATAGTCAGACTTGTCGTGCTCAGCTCTATTTCAGGGAGTACGTCATTATCGGACTCCGTCACGGTAACCGTGTCGCTTCCGGCATCCGGTGAGGACACCGTGAGTGTGGCCGTGCTGTCGGTTCCATCCGCATCCTCGGCCGCCGAAACCGTCACCAGCTGCCACGTATCCCAGTTGTTTGTCGTAAAGGTCAGCGTCATGCCCGAAGAAACCGTTATATCCGTGTCGCCGCTCGTGCGTGACACCTGCGCCGTGACGGTTTGCAGGGGAAGACTGGTCAGCCGGACATTGAACGTATTTGATCCTCCTTCAGGAACTACCAGGGCATTCGTCGACGCCTCCAGATCAGGAGAAGCCGAGCCCGCGGTGTACGCGACACTTCCATAGACCAGAATATCATCGCTATTGTCCGTACTATACTTTTTACCAATATACATCGCATGGTATTGGCTACCCGCCTTATAGCCATAGACACGGAATTTGATTGTGTTGGTTTGATTTTTGAAATCGGCCATTCCGGAGAGATTGGCCGTGCCCACCTTGAGGCCGTTGCCATTTTCCAGCAGTGTCGAGGCCGCATCAATCCCAGATGCATCACTCAGCAAAAAGGTTTCGGTCGTCGTGGCGTTATCAGTGTCTGTTCGCACGACGATAGATGTGATGGTGACTATATAATTAGTCTGCGGCTGAATCTGCCAGTAGAAATAATTTCCGGCTGTGATCGAGTCAGCGATCGTCGTCTCATCATTGTCGACGGCTTTCATTGCGTTGCCTGAGCTCGCCGCTATTTTACTAGTGTCACTATGCGTGAGCACGCTCTGAACCAGTCCGGTAGCCATTAAATAGGCGTTTGAGGACGTCACATTGCCGCTTACGTCATCCAGGTTCCAGGCAGCCAGCAGACCGTTCGCTACGATGGTAAAGTCATTTTCGACTTCTGTTACAGTGATGTCCACTGGACTCGTAATACCGGGAGAGGAGCAACGAAGCGTTGCAGATCCTTCAATGATATCAACGTCTTCACTTGCCGCAATGGTAAGCGACTGAGGTATATTCCAGTTTAGATCATCAAATACAAAGCTGGAGGTGCCGGATACGGTTATGCTTGTATCCCCGCTCACCCGTTGAACGGTTACGGTGACGGGGGTTGAAGGAGCAACGGTCAGGGAGAGGTCTACGTTTGTGGTGCTGCCTTCATCAAGTATTAATACCGTGGATGAAACGACGAGCGCCGCATCATTATCCTGCTCTGTGACTGTAACATCTTTCGGAGAGAGTCCGCTAGCCTGACAGCGGATCACAGCCGTTCCATTTATGCCGTCGCTGTCTTCTGAAGCAGCGATGGTCACGATCTGATTCGTATTCCAATCAGTGGTGGTAAAGATCAACGTTGCTCCGGAGCTTACCGTAATATTCGTGTCGCCAGAAACCCTGCTGACCAGAACGGTGGTGGTGCTAAGAGGGGCTTCTGAAAGATGAACGGCCAGGTTGCTGGTTGAGCCCTCGGGGACAGTTAGTGATGTCGTGCTGACCTCAATTCCTTCATACAGTGGATCCGGTGCCGTCAAGCGCAGGGTACGAAAGCCGATGTGTGTGCGACCCACACTCGCAATTTCCTCTTTATCGACACCCGGCTGACTGCCTTGGTATTCGCGGGCATAATGACTTCCCCTAAGTCTTATCACGTTGTTGATATTTGCGCGTGTGTCACCCCAGACTCGTTCCCGTGCGTTTCCTTCCATGTCATACAATCCGAGCGGGTTCGGAAGTTTGGTTGCGACCGCATGGGTTTTCCCGCTGGAATTTAATGACGTCCAGTTATAGGCATCTGTGCTGCTGTTGGTATCAGTCTCATTCACAAAATCCCATTCCTGCGGGAGCGGAAGGCGATATCCATCGGCATCTACATCTTGATAAACGGGGATATAACTCGCTGTGTCGATGGGGGTAAAAAATACTTGATCCGGCCAATGGGGATAGCCGTCGCGAAGAAAGGTTTCTAATCGGAACTGATTCGCTTGTCTCCAGACGTTGGTCAGCGCTTCATCTTTATAGAAAACCGGGCGGCGTTCCATAATTTCGGAAAGGGCATTACACCAAACCAGCATGTCATAATAGCTGATTTCTGTGACCGGTTCATCTGGAGAAAAATAGGTGGCGCCGGGCGAGCTCCCCATACTTCCCATGTCGCCTGTATAGTTAAATTCATAGCCGTTATCCATCGCCCATTGCTGCACGAAATTCCAAAGGCGATAAGAGATTTCTGTGGCGCCGAATTCAACAGAATATGGATTACTCGTGTCCAGCGTTTCCCCGCTATCAAAACCAAGATCAGCCACATGGTTGCTGTCGGCCAAGCCGGCATTCAGGGTAACTTCTGATAAGAGTTGTGTGACCACCGCCCTGGTATCGAATCGCGAAAGCGGCGACGCCGGAGGCAACACCGTGTCCTCCTCGAAGCTCCATTGGGTTGTTCCAGTGGCTGATCCAAACAAAGGAGTCGCGCCACTGTTACGAAGAGGACGGAATGTAATCCGCGGGCTTCCTTCCCAAGGATGTTCCCCAAATTGCAAAATGGATTGAGTCGGAGCGGTCAGTCCCCAGGCCTGAACGGTTCGCGTGGTTTGCACCGACGGATCGGCAACCAGACCGGATGGAAACCAAACATATTCCCAGAAAGAGGTATTTTGCATTGATGCGGTTTGTTGCGACCACTCCTCGGGAGTAGGGAGTCGGAATCCGGTGGCATTCGTGTTCCAGTAGACGGTGGGACGATTCGTCCATTCAGCGATGATATCTCGATACATAATCAACCGCAGTATGTTGGTGTGGGTCGCATCCGTGTAATAGCAGGGTTCCAGTCCTTCAAATTCGGACATTGCATTACACCAAGCCACGGCATCATACCAAGTAATGTCTGTAACGGGTTCCAAGCCATTGTGCGAGGCGTTATCTGCACGCATTTTGCCCATGGCTCCTTCTTTTTCTAACGAATAGGTTCCCAACCCCATATCTGCGACAAATTGTCGCCGAACAGCGAACCGGTATACGTCAGACCAAAGTTTGTATGGCACCGCATTACTTGCCATATTGGCGCCGGAAGTTATCGAACCCATGCCGATATTCCGCGCAGGGCTTGCAGGTGAGTTAACAACGGCTTCGGCGCGAACCGCACCCCATTTCACACCAATGGGTTCCCCGACTGAAAGACCTGAGGAGGCCTCTTTTGGCGGAGAAAGATAGCGCTCCACAAAGAAACCGATTGCCGTAATGTTTGTGAACGTGGGGTTCGTGTAAGTAGCGGCTGATGGATCAAAATCAATTTCATAGGGGTAGTTTGTATTTGGCGCCGGGGCGTACTGAGCCCAGCGAGTTTCGAGCGGATTGACGATATGCGTGTTGCGCACAACGGTGTTTTCATTGGTGTTATAGATATCAAATTGATTGGTTTCTCCGGCAAAAGTGTCTTCAGAGAGATAAAATTGATCGCCGTCACGAACCAGCCAGCGTCCCGCATTGACGCCGCCCCAGTAACGGGTGATTCCTACAGCAATCGCACTATTGGTATCGAACGTCACGGCATAGTCAGAACCACCATTCAGGAATCCTTCTTTGGGCCAGTAATATAAAGCGTAGGCCTCAAGCAACTCGTTGGAGCGGGGGCCGGGCAGTGTCATTAGGTTGAAGTCGTCTTTAAATTCATGATTCTGATTGATGAGCCCTTCAGACAGTCCCCGAGTCCCCAGATCTGACGATGTGTAAAGGGTAAGTCCACCGTAAAATATACCGTTCAGCACATTGGTGTCGTAATCCAGTCCATCCGGATTGAGCGGGTCCGCCGGATCATAAGCCCAGGCACTGACAAAATCGTTAGTCAGTGTTCCATCACTTTCGCGGTCAACATGAGCCGTATAGTAAGAGTCAATCTTATCCGCATAAAAGCCAGAACCCAGTTTCGCTCCAAAATCGACGATTCCCACAGATTCGGCATAGCTTCCCGTCAGAAAAATAAAGATGATTAAAACAAATGCTACTATATTTCTAATTTTCATATTACTAGTCCCCACTGTTCAGATTCAGAACGCTTTTCAATATGCATCGCTTTTTATTAAGTTGCAAAATTGGCACAAATACTATTAACAACATGTTAGAATATACAGTGACATCAATAAAAAATATACATAAAAGCTCGCCATATACACATTGTTTGTCACCATTTTTGGGATAGTGAGCAGACCTCTTTGGTCGTCTGGCTCACCTGACATCAGTATTTTAAACTTTCACTCAGTTGTGAAATAACCAGCATTATAACGTGTTCGACTGAACATCTGCATCTTTCGCTACAAGAGCTCCGACAGGGCAGCTTTCTACCAGTTTCTGCAGTCCTTCGGGATTCACATCGACGAGTTGTTTATGGAGAGGCGGCCCTATGCGCGATGCAAAACCGCGCCCTGTAAAACCCAGTGCATGTGTACCCGACAGTTGATCCGTAATACGTACACAGGTGCCGCACTGTATGCATTTACTCTCCTCGTAGACGATATGACGGTGGGTTTCATCGCGTTTAAAAGTGCGTTGTTCTCCAACGTAGCGTTGCTGTTCGGCACCGCAGTCAGCGGCATAATCTCTCAATTTACATTCATGGGCATCGCGACAGCCGCATTCCATACAGCGGCCGGCCTCTTTTCTGGCCATTTCAACCGTGAAACCTTTTTCCACTTCCCCAAACGTTCGCCGGCGCTTTTCTGTTTCGAGGTGAGGCATCTGTACTCGAGGCTGTATGTCGTAGCCTTCATACACGGCTTCGGAGATGGCCTGCAGCGAGCCCATCGTGTGATGGTAATACGTGTCGCCCCCCATAACGGGGAGTCCTTTTACATACTGATCGATCGCAACAGCGGCCCGGCGGCCAGCAGCCACCGCCTGCACGGCAATGTCGGCACCCGAGACACAGTCCCCTCCCGCAAAAACGCCCTCTATACTGGTTTGCATAGTGTGCGCATCCGTTTCGACAGCCCCCCACCGCGTCAACTTCAATGCACCTGTGCACTGCGCATCGACGCGCTGGCCAATAGCGGCTATCACATGATCCACCACAATCTCAAATTCACTGCCTTCCAGGGGAACAGGACGACGACGGCCCGAGTCATCTGGAGGTCCGAGTTCCATGGCCATACAGGTCACATGCAATCCCGCAGCACTCGGGCTTATTTTCAGCGGGGCGGAAAGCATCCTCAGTTTCACACCTTCTTCCTCAGCGGCATCAACCTCTTCATCCCAGGCCGGCATCTCGTTTCTCGTCCGGCGATAAAGGATTGTCACTTCACGGGCTCCCAAGCGGATCGATGTGCGGGCGGCATCGATCGCCGTATTGCCACCGCCCACCACCAGTACTGTTCCTGAAAGAGATGACAGCACACCCGCAGAGACATCGTGCAGGAAAGCCACGCCGGACTGTACACCTCGTGTATCCTCTCCCTCCACACGCATGGATGTGGGCACTTGTGCACCGAGCCCCAGAAAGACCGCATCCACGGCATCGCTGAGTTCGTCGAGCGTAAAATCCTTTCCCATTCTTTTTCCATACTGGAACGAAGCGCCCATTTGTTCAATCACCGCGACTTCGCGGTCGATGACGTCGCGCGGCAGGCGATAGGCCGGAATCCCGTAACGCACCATCCCCCCCGGGGCCGGATGGGCATCATAAACGGTACAGGTATGACCCGCCATTTGCAGAAAATAGGCCGCCGATAATCCTGCGGGACCGGCGCCGACCACCGCAATCTGCTTGCCGGATGGCGGGGCACATGCGGGAATGGTTTCCCCTCCTGATGCCGCTACTGCATCTGCGGGATACCGCTTGAGCTGACAGATGGCAATCGGGTCATCCACTTTTTGACGACGACATTCGGCTTCGCAGGGCCTGGTGCATACGCGGCCCAGAATGCCGGGCAACGGCATGGCCTCTTTAATCAGCTTTAAGGCCTCGCGGTCTCGGCCCTGAGCGATGTGGTTGATAAAACCGGGTATATCGATACCGGCAGGACATGAGGTCGTGCAGGGACCGAGGCAGTCACCCACATGATCTGAGAGCAGTAGCTCGATACAGGTTTTCCGTGAGGCGGTCACGCGCTCAGATGCAGTGTATACCACCATCCCTTCATCAGCCGGAGTCGAACAGGAAGGCACCAGGTTCGGCCTCCCTTCCAATTCTACAACGCAAATAAAGCAGGATCCGAAAGGCTTTAATTCTTCGTGATGGCAGAAAGTCGGAATGTCTTTACCAGCCAAACGGGCGGCGCTAAGCAGGGTGCTTCCTCGCGGCACCTCAATCAGCTCACCGTCTATTTTTAATGTGATGTTATCCATTTTACCCCATCAACTGAAATCATACACTGTACCGGTCATTTTATTTCCACGGCATCAAATTTACACACATCCCGACACACGCCGCATTGTATACACAAATCCTGGTCGATTACGTGACGGCCCCGCTTTTCTCCGAAAATAGCATTTACAGGACAGCGACGGGCACAGACGGTACACCCCGTGCAGGCCTCTGTAATCACATACGTGCACAGCGCCGCACATTTGCCCGCCCGACACCTCTTCTCCCTAATGTGTTCCTCGTACTCGTGGCGATAATACCGCAGTGTCGACAAGACGGGGTTGGGGGCGGTCTGGCCGAGTCCGCACAGACTCGTATGTTTGACTTTGTGTGCGAGATCTTCAAGCGTCTCCAGATCCTCATCGATTCCGTCGCCCGCACATATCTTGTTCAATATTTCAAGCATCCGCTTCGTTCCGATACGGCAAAATGTACATTTTCCACAGGATTCGT
This sequence comes from uncultured Verrucomicrobiota bacterium, assembly GCA_964464115.1. Classification (GTDB taxonomy): domain Bacteria; phylum Verrucomicrobiota; class Kiritimatiellia; order CAYTQP01; family CAYXEW01; genus CAYXEW01. The sequence continues at coordinate 10,393 of CAYXEW010000052.1, read as the reverse complement.
GCTGAGTGAATTGCAGGAAGTAACGGGCCACATCCACCATGCAGGTGGTGTCATCCAGCACCACCATGCCCCCAGACCCCATAATGGCTCCGGTCTTCACGACCTCATCGTAATCAATGCAGGTATCAAACAGCTCCACCGGCACACAGCCCCCGGAAGGCCCCCCCATTTGCACGGCCTTGATCTCCCGACCCGATGGAGCGCCACCGCCGATGTCGTAAATGATTTCACGGAGAGAAATACCCATGGGAACTTCAATCAAACCTCCCCGCTTAATTTTTCCGGCTAATGCAAAAACTTTGGTTCCCTTTGATTTTTCAGTTCCGAGGTCGGCAAAGGACGTGGCGCCGTTTCGTATGATGGAGGGAATATTAGCCCATGTTTCGACATTATTGATCGTGGTCGGCTTGCCAAACAGTCCGCTCTGCGCCGGATAAGGCGGCCGCGGCCGCGGCATTCCGCGCTGGCCCTCCATGGACGCGAGCAGAGCCGTCTCTTCTCCGCAGACAAAAGCACCGGCACCCTCCTTGATCCGAATGACAAAGGAAAAATCAGTGCCGAGTATACGCCTGCCCAGCAGCCCTTTATCTTCCGCCTGTTCAATAGCTCGTGCGAGGCGCTGAATGGCCAGCGGGTATTCGGCCCGGCAGTAGACGGTGCCCTCATCCGAACCCGTTGCATAGCCACCGATGGCCATCCCTTCCAGCACTGAATGGGGATCGCTTTCCAGCGTCGTGCGATCCATGAATGCACCCGGATCCCCCTCGTCGGCATTACAAATCATATACTTCTTGTCGCCCTTCTCGCGGCGGGCAAACTTCCACTTCAGTCCGGTTGGGAAGCCGGCCCCCCCACGCCCCCGCAGACCGGAAGCTATGATTTCATTGATAACGCGGTCAGGCGTCATGGTGCGCAGCACTTTTTCGAGTGCCTCATAGCCGGAGACAGCCCTGTACGCATCAATATCCTCAGGATCGATCCGACCGCAATGGGCCAACACATGACGCTGCTGCTTACCCATGATGGCCCCGGCCTCTTCCTCCCTGATCACCCATGGAGTTACGGGCTTGCCTGCCAGCACATGGTCTTTGAATATGCGATCCATTTTCTTTGCGTCAACATGACAATAGAGTGTGCTGCCCGATGCATCCTCAATGCGGACATTGGGCTCCAGATAACAGGTACCCAGACAGCCGGTCTTCTTAACGGCAACATCTTCCTGCTGCTCGGCGGCAGCCGTGCAGGCATTGAAAACGGCCTGTGAACCGGCGGCCAGATTACAGGTACTCATCCCTACGTGGATGATCGTTGAGGCCGTCACGATGCACCCCGCTGTTCTTCGAACTGATCAATAATACTGCCGGCCTTCTTGGGCTCCAGCCGCCCGAAGGTCTTGTCGCCAACCATTACAACCGGGGCCAGCGAACAGCAGCCGAGACAGGCAACAGCCGTCAGCGTATATTTCATATCATTTGTCGTTTCACCGGCTTTTACACCCAGTCTTTTTTCCAGCGCCTGTGTTATCAACGCGGCGCCCGCCACATGACACGCCGTTCCGTGACAAACGCGAACCAGTGTCTCTCCCACCGGTTCTGTGCGAAACTGGGCGTAAAATGTCACAACACCATAGAGCTGGGTTTCCGTCATATCCGAATGTTGTGCAATGTAGGTAATGACCCATGCCGGCACATAGCGGTATAAGGCCTGGACTTTCTGCAGAAGGGGAATCGCCATGGCGGCAGTCCTTCCCGTTGATTCCAGCATTTCATCTATGACATTGAGATCTACTTCAGCACTCATAAGTAAAGTTGAGCATAGGATATTTTCTGCAAATGAGAACAGCGAAAAGCATTAAAAAAGCAATCCGCAATCCCGGGCTGGTTCGATGCCGTCCGACGGTCGCCGAGGGTTTGCAGGAGTTACTACATCTGCATCCATGGCGTCTCGGAGCTACAGCATTTTGAACGCGTGAATCATACAGGCTGATCCTTTCGCCGTTTTAGGAGTGGAGAAATTCCTGACTACAAACTCGCTGGAAGGCCTTGGATACGTAACGGCCTACTGTTAAGGTCCCGGGCATGAAATGGAAGAAAGCCTTTTTTCTTGCCGCGGGCATCCTCTGCACGGGTCTGGGGTTCCTGGGGATGATCCTTCCTCTTCTTCCGACCACACCTTTCCTGCTACTGGCGGCTTTCTGTTACGCCAGAAGCTCGAAAAAATTTTATATCTGGCTCATGACAAACCCCTACTGCGGCACCTATATCCGCAATTACAGAGACTATAAGGGGATGACGCGGGGGCACAAAAGCTATACACTCATACTCCTGTGGGCAACACTCTCTTATTCGATATACGCCGTTCCTTTGCTATGGGTGGATATACTGCTTGTTTTTATCGGTTCTGCCGTCAGCATTCATCTGCTCTGTCTTAAATCAATTTCCAGACAGTAAAACGTGATAAAGCTTTTTCGAACGCTGCACATGGCGAACCAGTGTTCTTTCTAACCTGATCTATTCATAAAAATAGATGGGAATGATTGTACCTCTCGGGTATGGGATGGATATGGATTTTTGATCGAGGAATTAATTCCCGTCCATTTTTACAAAAAGCTCGTAGTAGGTCACTACCGCGTCACCTTTCGGTGCCTCGCATCTACGCTAAACTTATCGCGTGAATAATTCAGGCTAAATTGCGACTGTCAGGATTAGCAATTATTTATGATTGAAAACCTGTGGGTTACACTATATTAGTTCCAAATACCGGAGAGGTGGCTGAGTGGTTTAAAGCGGTGGATTGCTAATCCATTGTACGTTATAATGGCGTACCGGGGGTTCGAATCCCCCCTTCTCCGCCATTTTATGTACCATGCTCAGGGGGATGAGAACCCCGGGTTCGATTCGAGAATGCGAGGGTAGCATTCGAGAAAGGCTTGAGCTTGCGAATAGCCCCGAAGGGCAAGGCTGATGGGCACCAGCCGCAGCAATCCCCCCTTCTCCGCCATTTTAAACTTTTCGTCGAATGGACGAGTAATTGAAACGGTTTCGGAAATCTGACGCAGACGATTGGGAACCGACGACGATTCATTTTCGTCTCAGCTACAGATATGCCTGAGTGGACGCCGATTATGCATCCTCCAGCTTGACGACGCATATCGCCGGCACAGCGCGTTTTTTGGATGTTACTACCGACAGTGACCTTGATCGGAAAAACACTTCAACGAATGAGGCGGACCTTCAAAATGTACCGTATTCTTGCCGAGCTGCCATAATGACGCTTCCACTGTTCCCTGCGAACAGTCTAATGGGGAAAAACGATTAAGCCGGATCGTGCCAGGCGCTTTCACGATCAGTAAAAATGCAGTCGGCCTGGTCGGGCCCCCATGATCCCTGCTTATATTCATAAACTGGCAGGTCCTCCCGTTCTGACCAGGTTTTAATAATGGGGTCGACCACACTCCAGGCCGCCTCCGTCTCATCGGATCGAGTGAATAACGTTGAATCCCCTTTGATAATATCCAGGATCAGACGCTCATACGCTTCTGGAAGATCTCTCGCCCATGTGTCTGCATAACTAAAATGCATGTTCACATTCTCGACATGCATTTGCATGACGGGTCTTTTAGCCGAAAAACGGTATGAAATGCCTTCATTCGGTTGAATCCTGAAAATGAGCAGATTCGGTTTGGCTTTTGTCAGGTCACAGACATCTCCATCACATTCGACGGTTTGAAAAAGCTGAAGCGGAGGTTTTTTAAACTGAACTACAATTTCTGTTGCCCTTTTTTGCAAGCGCTTTCCGGTCCTCAAGTAGAAGGGCACGCCCGCCCAACGCCAGTTATCCACTTCAAGGCGCATAGCCGCATAGCTCTCTGTTTTGGAGTCTGGATCAATTCGATCTTCTTCCCTGTAACCGGGACCATTTTTATCGCCGGCATACTGTCCCCGTACAGCCATGGTCTCGATGCTATTCGAGTCGGGCCTACGAATAGACCGCAGTACTTTCACTTTTTCATTATGGACCGCATCCGCTTCAAGGCTCGATGGCGGCTCCATAGCCACCAAACACAAAAGTTGCAACAAATGATTCTGCACCATATCACGGACGGCGCCCGTCACATCGTAGTACGCACCGCGGCCACTCTCCATGCCGGTAGTTTCGGCGGCTGTAATTTGTACATGATCGACGTAATGGTTATTAAACACAGGCTCAAACAGTGTATTGGCAAATCGGAAGGAGAGGACATTCTGAACCGTTTCCTTGCCCAGGTAGTGATCAATTCGATAGATTTGCTCTTCTCTTAAATACTGTTTGATGGCTGCATTTAATGTCACGGCACCCCGAAGATCCCGACCAAAGGGTTTCTCTATTACCACGCGGGACCAATGGTTGTCTAATCGTCCATAAAAAAGCCCCCGCCCGTGCAGTTCCCGGATCACTGAACTGAACAAGTCCGGCTTAACAGAAAGGTAAAATATTCTGTTTTGCGGCATACCCTCTTCTTGCAACAGATCCCGAAAACGGTCATAAGACTCACTATCGTTGTGCAGGTCACCCCGATGGTAATAGAGATGTTTGCAAAAGCGGTCGAGTGTATCATCCCGCACTTTAATACGACTAAATTCGAGCAGGTCGCTCCGAATTTTTTCGCAAAATTCATCCTGATTCCAGTCGCGGCGGGCGTAGCCCACAATCCGAAACGAACGATTCATAAACCCTTGAGCATACATGGCATAAAGTGCGGGCATCAGTTTGCGGCGGGTCAAGTCGCCCGATGCGCCAAAGATCACTATGGTAAATTCATCAAGTGCAGATTGCTGGCCAACATTCATATTTATCTCCCGCCTTTTTCTCTATGCCCTGTATAGTACCTGCTCTACTGTAAAATTCAATGTGATATAGTATTTAACAAGTGACCGATACTTGTTCTATTACATGTCGATTTTAAAAAGAGCGTTCCATAAACGAACGATCCAAAATGATGACTGAACAAACATACAGAACTGAATGGGCCGCCGTTGTGCGCTACTTTAATGAGTACCTATTGGAGGGTGGCCACCGCAAACCCTTTATCAGGAAACAGACAGAAGCAGTGATGGACATGTGCAGTCACGTCTTCGGTGTTTCATGTGGCCGACCCAATCGCATGATTGACAGCACTATGCAAGCAATTGAAAAAGCCACCCTTTCATACGTTAACGAAATAAGGCAAAAGCAGTCTGTATCGAGTTTTGCCGTCCTTACCCACGACAGTCCAAGGAATGTCCGCACATTTTATCGGAATGTAACCGGCATCTCGGAAGCCTGTCAAAAAGAAGCCGAAGAGAAAACTGAGACGTGGACACTGAATTAAGGAATGCGCGATGAGTAATTCATATTTAGTTGGAAAACCGCTTGGCATACCCATACGGCTACATATCACGCTATTGATATTTCTGCCGCTTTCAGCACTGCACATAGCATCATTTATACGCGGCCCTTTTTCACTATTCTGGGCGTTGTTGACGGCTGTTGGCATCTTTGCATGCATTGCATTGCACGAACTGGGACACTCCATCGCGGGCATGAGCAGGGGGTACAAGGTCACAGATATCCTACTGCTTCCCATTGGCGGTATAGCCAAAATTCAAAATGTGAATGCCCATCATCGAGATGAGTTGATTATGGCCGCGGCGGGGCCTTTCGTCAGTCTGCTGTTATCGCTGCTGACACATATCACCGGCAATGCTGCAGATCTGCTGGGCCTACTCGGATTGGCTGCCGTTATGCATATTCTCAGTATGGTCAACCTGGCCTTGGCCATCTTTAATTTACTACCCTCTTTTCCCATGGACGGCGGACGTATTTTCAGAGCTCTGATGACTCCCCGAATGGGAAAAATTGAGGCCACCAGGCTGGCTTCCAGGATTGGGGCCGGGTTTTCGGCTGTCATGTTTGTATGGGGGCTGCTGAAGGGCTCCATCCTGCTTATGGTGATCGCTGTATTCGTCTTTTATGCGGGACGCGCCGAGTTTCAGGCGCTTCAAACACAGGAGACATTCAGTCGGCAAACAGATCCCAACCTGAATGATGAAATAACCGTCAGCCCCCCTCCCTATGATACACCGCAATATAAATTGAAGAAATTGCTGAGCGTTCCGCTAAAGTGGTTTGAAGATTTATTTAAAGGATGGGGGGAATAGCCGCTCTACATAAAGGGGCTTGCACCCTGCGCATGTTCAGTGGCATCAACCACTTCACCCATTTCGGCGATTTGCTCTTTCAGAGCAGTTTCAATGCCGTATTTCATGGTGGCACGGGCACCGGCACACCCCTGACAACCGCCGCCCATCTCCAAGTGCACGTTGTTACCTTCGATCTTGACGAGCTTTACAAAACCGCCGTGGCCAGCAAGTGCCGGGTTAATCTGTTTATCGAGCACTTCTGAAACTTGAGACTCAAATGCTTCCTGATTCATATCATTCTCCAATAACAATAAGCTATTTTCATCACACCGTAATAAACGCTACTATGCGTTCATGTCAAATGAGACTTTACTCGTTCTTCCCCCGTTACAACGATACTACGCCTATCGCGCGTTATACCGAGCACACAGTATGCCTTACCGCATGGTACCCCGAGCGCGACTCGAACGCGCGACCCTCGGATTAGAAATCCGATGCTCTATCCAGCTGAGCTATCGGGGCCTCCGTAGAAAACATGGCATTGTAGTACATCAGGGCAATGGATCAAGTCTTATGGCACTACTTTGAGGAATTTTCGCTTACCCACTTTGATAACAGTTTCATCGGCACAGGTGAACGAAGAGTGGAGATCTTGTATTTTTTCATCACCGACGCGGACAGCTCCCTGTTCAATAAGTCTTCGGGCTTCTTTCGCACTGGGAGCCAGGCCGGCCTGCTTGATCAGCTGAAATAACGGAATACATCCATTCTGCACGCCATCCATCGTCGACAGCGTTACTTCCGGCATATCATCAGGCAGTTCTTTTTTGGAAAAAATGTGTTTAAAGGCTTCCGATTCACTCAAGCCTGCCTCCTGATCGTAGAATTGGCCGACAATACGCTGAGCCAGCTCATCTTTCAGCTCTCTCGGATGCCGCCCCGAATGTTGTAGGGCCTCTATTTCTCCCTCACTCATACACAGGAGCAATGAGTAATACCGCCACATCAGTTCATCCGAAATCTTCATCGTTTTACCGAACATTTCTTTGGGCGTATCGTTAACGGCAATGTAATTGTTCAGGCTCTTGCTCATCTTGTTGACGCCATCCAGCCCTTCAAGCAGGGGGAGAGTCATGACGACCTGTGGATCCTGTTCATAGACCTGCTGCAACTCACGCCCCAACAACAAGTTAAAGAGTTGATCTGTACCTCCCAGTTCGACGTCAGCTCTTACCATCACTGAGTCATAAGCCTGTATTAACGGATACAAAAACTCGACTAATGAAATCGGCTGGCGACTGTTGTAACGCTTAGAAAAATCATCGCGCGCCAGCATTTGTGCCACGGTCACATGTGAACTCAAACGGATGACTTCTTCAAAAGTCATGGGCGAAAACCACTCAGAATTAAAATGGATTTCCGTCTTGTCCGGATCCAGTATTTTAAAAACCTGCTCCCGGTAACTGCCAGCATTTTCCGATACCTGCTCTTTGGTAAGAGCGGGACGTGTGGCTGATTTTCCGGACGGATCCCCAATCATGCCCGTAAAATCGCCGATAATAAAAACTACGGTATGGCCCATATCCTGAAACTCACGCAGTTTATTAAGACCCACTACATGACCGAGATGAATGTCGGGCGCAGACGGATCAGCACCATATTTAATGCGAAGGGGGGTGTTATCTTTCTGTGATTTGTCTATCTTACGCTTCAGCTCACCAGCGGAGTGTAAGTTGACAGCCCGCGATGATAACGTATTGAATTGTCTCTCTAAAGTACTCATTCGGGGCGCTTTTCATCATTGATCTGGAAATGGGCTACCGCCATGCTATGGCAGTAGCCCACCCCGCAATGACTGTAATGATTACTTTTCGCCGGGATGCCATTCCTGAGTATCCGGCCCAAAAGCCTCATCAAAGGCTCCTGCCAGATCCACCAGATCTTCGCCCGGACGTAATCCGGTCAGCATATCATCGCTAACCTCGAATTCATCATCTGAGATTTCTGCTGCTTTGATACTCAATCCGATTTTACGATCACCGACATCCACCTTGACCACACGCGCTTTCACTTCCTGTCCAGGTTCCAGCACATCGCGCACCTTCTGAATGCGTTCATCGCTGATCTGGCTAATATGTACGAGACCGTCAACACCCTCTTCCAGCTCAATGAAAGCACCAAAGGAAGCTATTTTTGAAACCTTTCCTGTTACGAGCTGGCCAATGCTAAACTTCTCCGCAATGGCGCTCCACGGATCTTCCTGTGCCTGTTTCATTCCCAAGCTGATACGCTGATTGGGGGAATCTACCTCCAGGACAACACATTCCACTTCATCCCCAACTTTGAGCAGTTCCGAAGGATGATTTATTTTACGCGTCCATGACATATCTGAAACGTGAATCATACCATCGATACCTTCTTCCAGTTCGACAAAGGCACCATACGTTGTAAAGTTTCTCACAGCACCTTTCACCCGTGAACCGATCGGATAACGGTCTGCAGCCATATCCCATGGATTGGATTCGAGCTGTCGAACACCTAGGGAAATTTTCTGTTCCTCTCTACTGATACTCAGAACAACAGCCTCTACCTCATCGCCCAGGTTTAACACATCGGCCGCTTTGGCTATGCGCTTGGTCCAGGACAATTCCGATACATGCACCAACCCTTCAACACCCTCTTCCAGTTCGACAAAGGCACCATAGGGAAGCAGATTCACTACTTTTCCTTTAATGCGGCTGCCGAGCGGATATTTATCATCAATATTATCCCACGGGTTGCTGGTCTTCTGTTTAAGCCCCAGTGAAATGCGTTCCTTTTCGAGGTCGACATCCAGAATCATCACTTCCACATTCTCACCGACAGAGAGAATTTCTGTAGGGTGATTAATTCTCCCCCAGCTTATATCCGTAATATGAAGAAGGCCATCCATTCCTGAAAGGTCGATAAAAGCACCAAAATCGGTGATATTTTTCACGACTCCTTTGCGTAACTGACCAACTTGAATTTCTTCCAGTAGCGATCTCTTCAGTTCGCGGCGCTGATCTTCCATCAGTTCACGGCGGGAGAGTACGATGTTGCGGCGTTCCTGATTAATTTTAAGTATTTTGAATGTCAGTTCTTGACCGATAAAGTCACTGGGATTCCTCACCGGTATTACATCGAGCTGTGAACCCGGCAAAAAGGCATCGATTCCCACGTCGACCAACATACCGCCCTTTACGACAGCTTTGACCGTACCTTTTATTTCCGCACCTTCTTTACAGGTTTCGAGGACTTCATCCCAGTTGCGCTGCAACTCTGCGCGCTTTTTACTGAGCACGACCATGCCGTCTTCATCTTCCAGGCATTCGAGCAAAACTTCTATCTCATCGCCGGTTTTGATTTCAGCCACATCATTAAATTCTGATACGGACACGAGGCCTTCTGACTTGTATCCGATATCGACAAGTACTTCGTTGGACAATATATCCAGAATGCGACCTTTAACGATGGACCCCTCTGTAAAATCTTTCAGGGTTTCCTCATACATCGCAGCCATAGCTTCGTTCTGGCTTTCGCCGCTGAACTGGCTTATGTCTACATTCATACTCTGCTTCGTTGGTTTTGTTTGCTGTTCCATAATAATCATAAGACGGTGAAAGTCAGGCTGCAGATGATCAGCTGTAAACGTCTCCGTCTCTATCTTCGTCGTGCATGTTTACCATACACTGGTTGTCTATTCATTACGGGTTGATTCATTTAACGGCATCCGCCAGAGAGCAACCCACTTCCCTTTGGCGAAAGGCGACAAGAGCTATCACATGCATTGAAACAATTCAAGTGATATATAAAAAAAAGCCCTGATTTCTCAGGGCTCAAAAAAAATACCCGGCAGCGTGCTACTCTCCCACAACTCTCGCTGCAGTACCATTGCCGCTGAGATGCTTAACTGCCGTGTTCGGAAAGGGAACGGGTGTTTCCATCTCGCTATGGCCACCGGGAAATAAAAAAAACTTGCATAAAGAAGAGGGCCAATTCTGCCTCGAGGTAGTTGAAAAAATAATCAAGCCTCACGGCTGATTAGTACTGGTCAGCTGAACATATCACTATGCTTACACCTCCAGCCTATCGAGGTCGTAGTCTTCAACCTGCCTTCAGCCCCGAATAATCGGGGAGGGAAATCTTATCTTGGAGTAGGCTTGGCGCTTAGATGCTTTCAGCGCTTATCCTTTCCGCACATAGCTACCCAG
>CAYXEW010000051.1:0-17958 GCA_964464115.1 uncultured Verrucomicrobiota bacterium | reverse complement strand
GTTCTTCGCATAAACTAACATTATTTTGCGGCAGCACTCGGCATAAAACGCTCTGCGTTGGGCCAAAACACACGAATCAGAAATATGTTTCCATAGTGCACACGCTGTGATACATTTGCATCATGAAGTACTTTGACTGGAATCCTGAGGAGAACAAGTGGTTGAGGAAAGAACGCGGCGTCACGTTTGAGGAAGTAGTGTTTCATCTCACTCACGGCGGATTGCTCGACGCAATCCAGCATCCCAACCAGAAGCAGTATCCCGGACAAAGGATCTTCATTGTGAATATTGAAGGGTACGCTCACGTCGTTCCCTTCGTTGAAACCGACTCAGGCGTGTTCATGAAGACGATCATGCCAAGTCGTAAGATGACAAAGCGATATTTGGGAGGTGAGCAGAATGAAATTGACTAAAGAAGAAAAGGATATTCTCGACTCTGTTGAACGGGGAGAATGGAAGCAAATCCCTAATTTCAAGAAGGAGGCAAAACGCTATCAGGAATACGCAAGGGCAACCTTGCGAAAGGATAAGCGTGTCAACATCCGCATGACAGAGAAAGACTTGGTCCACTTCCAAAAGAAAGCTGTAGAAGAAGGTCTTCCCTACCAGACTCTGATCTCAAGCATCCTTCACAAATACATCAACGGTAGCATGGAATAATAAGGGTCACGTCTGAATGGCACTAACTTAAGCCCTTGCTTCGGGTATATCCACCGCTACGTTTATCCCGCAGCTGCGGGAAGGTGGATTATTAAGCCGTTAACATAGCCCCCCGGCTTTACTTGATAAAAAGGCAATATCAAAAACAATAATGGTCACGTCTCGATAATCCGGATTGTTCGAAAATCAGCCTTGCCCTGACCAACACACCTGCGTATAAATTCCATAGAAAGAAATGAAACGCGAAGAAGCCACGTCCAAGATCATTTTATGCCGAATACTGCCGGCAGGAGTTCTTCGCATAAATTAACATTATTTTAAGGCAGCACTCGGCATAAAACGCTCTGCGTTGGGTGAAAGAATAGTATGAACACACAGCAAATCAGAGACCTCGCAATCAAGATCCTCGGTCTTTACTTCCTTTCTCACGCCATTGTCTTACTTCCGCAAATAGTCGGGACCCTGTCCTTTGCAAACAACAGCGATTATGTGGCCCACAAGAGCGTCTTCCTGTTCGCCTCGTCTCTCCCGGTAGTGCTGTACTTCGTTGTCGCTTATGTCCTGCTTCTCAAAACACGCGCTGTTATGTCGCGACTATGGCCTACGCAGGATCAGAATGTAGATGTGGGTCGTGTAGTATCGTTATCACTGGCGACCTGGGTCGGTCTCGTTGGCCTGTTTTATCTTGTCGGATCAGTCGGCGGCGTTTTAGCGGAACTGTACATTCTGGGGGTAAAACGAGAAATGCTTGGGTCATATATGTCATTCAAATTCATTCCCGAAATCATCACGCTGATTCTCTCCATAATCTGCATAGCGAAGGCTCATGCCATTTCCGACTACTTGAAGCGAAGAACAGAACAAGACACCCAATAAAGAAATTGAGCGGTACACCGAACTCGCTATCGCGGATTCAGCGCCCCTCATTTCGGACGTCTAACAAAGCGGCTGAGCGAATTCAAATGTCTGGGATCGAGTTAACAAAGCAGAAACATACATAATCATAATTTTACACCGAGCCTGCTCATGTGGTATGTTCAACAGTTATGATAAACAAGCCTGTCGTATGTAGGTGGATACTGGTTTTTGCAATCCCTTTTATGGCGAAAGCAAATGAACTTTACGATGTCGTTCATTTGGGGACTCTCGGGGGAAGCGAGAGCCGTGCAACAGCGCTGAATGACAGCGGGTATATAACGGGGTGGTCTCATGATACATCCGGAATGGCGCGGGCATTTATCTGGACGACGGGAAGCATGACCGGTCTTTCTTTTCCCTCCGGCAGTGTATCTCAAGTGGGTGAAGACATCAACAATAGCAATGTCGTGGTGGGAACCGCCTTTTTTGGCGCTCGCAGTGAGGCCGTAATGTGGACTGCCGGAAGCATTAGCAATTTAGCCACGATCAGCGGATCTTCTTACTGGGCTCGAGCTTTGAATGATCTGAATCATGCTGTGGGTGATGGCTATAGCACGAATGGAGGTATTCATGGAGCCTACTGGGATGAGGATGGATTTATTGATTTTGGCCCATATAACAGCTATGGCAGTCTTTTTAATCATACCTCCTGCAGAAGCTATGGTATTAATAACCAAGGTTACGCCGTAGGTATTACGCACCTGTTTACGGGTAAGGGTGATTCCTGGAGGCCCTTCATATGGTGTGATAAAAATAACAATAACCTCTATGATGACTATGTTTTTGAGATGATTATTCTCGGCACCTTAGGAGGGGATTACGGGCAGGCGTTCGATGTCAATGAGTTTGGTGATGTAACCGGGCATGCGTGGACATTGAATAATGCAGCGGCCCATATATTCCTCGTTGAGCCTGTTGATGGCACATGGAAGATTCCATCAACCTTCAACAATATAACCAATCTCTTAATGCGGGATCTTGGATGTCTTCCAGGACACGATTTTGCCAATGGCAATGCGATTAATGACGCCGGCGTCATTGTCGGTTTTTCTGAAATCACCCTTGACGGTGCGAGCCGTCGTGCGGTGATCTACGACCAACAGACACTGCAGGATTTAAATGATTTGATACATACGAACAGCGGTTGGGTGTTACGGGAGGCGGCCGACATCAACCATTCCGGCCAGATCGTCGGATGGGGAACATACCAGACCGAGACAAACGCCTTTTTGCTTAATCCAGCGCAAACGTCCGTTCAGTTTGTACAAGTAGGTGTGCCGGACACAAACCATCCGGGCCGTGCACGGATCATATGGGACGGTCGCGGCCGCTCTTTGCGCTATACATTACAGTATCGGGACCAGCTGAAGGGTCCCGGACTCTGGCAGAATATGGAGCCACCCGGACGATGGCCACAGACCGATGCGTGGTGGGAGGGGTCCATCTCAAATGTGGGACCTTCCGCAGTCTTTCGCGTTCATGCGATAACCAATCAATAAGCCGGCAGCAGCTACCGGATGGGAAAGAAAATCCAGGACTAAGAAAACCCAAAAAACAGCCGGGAATTTCAAACCGGCTGTTTTACACCACTTTCAAAACGGTGCTGACAAGCAGGTCTCGATCTCGCATCTATGGCAAACTTCACAACTGCCGAATATAGGCTCAACGTTGTATCGCTTATTACATATATATTTTATTAATGTAATAATTGTCAAAAATGTAAAATTAGTATACTATGTTTTGCAGAGGTCAAGTATGAATATGCTGCAGAATTTGCACGAGCGGGTGCTTGTATTGGACGATGACAGGAGTATACGGCGCCTGCTCCAGACGGGTTTACAGAAAGAGGGTTTTCTGGTTGATACAGCTCATGAGGGCAGAGAAGGCCTCAATAAACTGCTGAACCGGGATTATGATATTCTGATTGTAGATATTGTGATGCCGGGCATGAATGGGCGAATGTTTATTGAAGAGTCAATGAAGATATGGCCCTGGCTTAAAGTTCTGGTGATGACGGGGTATCATACATACACGGAAGATGACCTCAAAAAACTCGGCGTTAAGGCCGTTCTGTACAAACCATTTGAAATAAAGGAACTTCTTTCGTTGATAGAAGAGTGGAGGGATTATTCGCCTACTGAAACGGATTCGGCCTGGGTAGATTCCTACACTCAGTTCAGACAGCAGCTCCAGTTCATTAGAGGCCTGGGTGAGGGCGCCTTTGTCGATATGGATTTTCACAATGCCATTCACATCATGAGCACGTCTCTCCGAAAGCTGGCTCCCTGTTCAGTGCTGGGCTATGTGGGTTTTTTCAACGGTCGCTATGAGGTCTTCTTTGATGTGCACGATATGGTTTCAAGGGGCTATCTAGATTCGATGAAGATCGAGATGCAGGAGCGGCTGTATGCACTTTCGGGTCATCTGGACGGGCTGACAGATGTTGACTGGCACGTGGAGGGCTGGCAGTTGCATCCGAACGGTGCGGACAGTTATCAGAGTTCTATTACAGTGCCCCTTCTGTTCCAGAACAGGTTGAACGGTATCATTATGATCACCACCCCGGCGCCCGCTATGTACAAGATGCCTGCCGCTGGCTACGCCTACCTCGCTGTTCATCAGATGGCGACTGTCATCTCAACGCTCCGGCATATTTGGCAGCAAGCTGTCCGTGATCCTCTCACTGGCACCTATAACCGGCGCTATCTCGAAACAGAAGTCAACCACCGCTTCATCGCATGCAAGAAAAAAACGCATGAGTTGGGTGTGGTGCTGATTGACCTGGATTATTTTAAAGTGGTGAACGATATATACGGTCATCTCGCGGGTGATGATGTGCTAATCGAGTTTACGCGTCTTCTGACGCGCACGGCCCGGAGCGGTGATATTATGGGGCGTTTTGGAGGAGATGAATTTATTGTCATTTCCCCGGATGTGGAGCCGGCGGCGATTCAAGAAATTGCGTTACGAATTCAGGACCAGGTCCAACAATTTCAGTTTCTGTCGCGCAGCAACCGGGTTGAAATGACCTGCAGTATCGGCGTTGCACATAGTGATGATGTGCAGAACATAAAGGCTTACCGCAGCCTGTTCCAGAATGCTGACAAGGCCCTGTATGCAGCTAAAGAAATGGGGCGCAATGCGGTCTACTGCTGGCGGGGTGCAGACTGCCCGCCCGTTCGAATTGATGATGCATCCATGCCGCGCATGCATCTCAATGCAGCGTCTTTTCATGGCGGCGGACTGGTCGAACCACCCGCCCGCCTAGAAAATATGAATATCATTGTGGCGGACTATGAGCGCGACACCATTGCGCCGATCGAACGCGAGCTGGCTCAAAAAGGGGCCTCGGTCGCCACGGCGCTGTCCATGCCGGAACTGCTACAGCAGATGCAAAAACCGGGCTTTCACGTGGATCTCATCGTGGCTCATTATCGCCTAATGATGGCCGGTATTGAAAAATATATGCTATCTGTCGGCCGGTTAGCCGTGCCGCCAGCCGTCATTCTAATCAAGGAATCGGATGCCGTTGACGTGGCAAGCGATGTGCACGAATGGTTGTTTGATGTGATTGATCAGCCCGGGTGCCACATCGACCATTTAATTGCCACCATTAAAAAGGCCGTACGATACCAGCGGCTTGTTCGCAGCAACATCGAGATTGAAGAGCGTTATCAGGCTGTGCTGGATCAGCAGAAGGTTGCTCTTCAGCATGCGTTGGAGCAACTCTCCACGGCCTATGATTCTTCGCTGCAGATGCTGGTGGATATTCTGGATGCCCGCGAACCCATGACGGGGCAGCACAGTGAACGCGTGCGCGATATGTCCGTCTGGTTCGGTCGATTAATTGGACTGGATGACGCCGCGCTCTCAGTCCTGCGCGATGGCGCGATGCTCCACGACATTGGAAAAGTCGGAATCCCGGATGCCATCCTTATCAAACAGGGCTTTTTAGATGAAGAAGAGCGCAAAGTCATGCAGCGCCATCCGCGGATTGGATATAATTTGATACGCAGCAATAGCAATTTGGAAGGTGCCGCAGAGATTGTCCTCTCGCATCACGAACATTTTGACGGCAATGGTTATCCGCGAAAACTCTATGGCGAGGGTATCTGTTTTGGTGCCCGCATTTTCGGTATTATCGACACCTACGATGCCATTACCTCGGATCGTCCATATAGCCGGGCTCGCCCCGCCAGCGTGGCGCTGAAGGAAATCCGCAGCCACAGCGGTACGCAGTTCGACCCCGAACTGGTAGACCTTTTTCTGAAAAACTGGGAACTGTTTGAAGCGTATCGCCAATCGCTGCCAACGGTTTCACCTCCCGCCGTTTCGGCGGTAACATCGATTGCCTGACTGGGGGTGATAGAGGGGCTTTATTTTTTCCAGAAGTGGGGGACCAGCAGAGTTAAAACCGTATAGAGCTCAAGCCTGCCCAACAGCATGCAAAACGCCAGGATGAGCTGACCGGCGGCGTGAATATCAGCATAATTTTGTGTTGCCCCGACGGCAGACAGGCCCGGACCTATATTGCCCATTGTGGCGATGACCGAGGTTACGGCCGATTCAGTATCGGGTGTAAAAAACGTCATTAGACAGGTGAAAAAAGCGAATAGCAGCATAAAAATAATGAAGAATCCCGATATGTGAGAGATCGTACTCTGCTCAACAGCCTGTCGGCCCAGTTTGATGGTCCACACGGCCTGTGGTTGTATGAATCGCTTGAGTTCTCTGAATATCTTTTTCAGTAATATGAAAATGCGCACTACTTTCATGCCGCCTCCTGTCGAGCCGGCACAACCTCCGATAAACATGAGCAGCACAAGCATTACACGGGAGGCATTTGGCCATAGATCAAAATCCTCTGTGACAAAACCCGTGGTTGTCAGGATCGAGGTTCCCTGAAAAAAAGAGGCGCGAAGGGCCTGCCAGAATGACGGGTAAATGCGGCCCCATGTGTTCAACGTCAGAAAAAGACAGGCCACCAACCATAAGCCGAGATAGAACCTGAATTCGGCGTCTTTGAAATAGCGCCCGACCTGTCCTCTCAACGCGTAATAATGCAGTGAAAAATTAGTGCCTGCCAGAAACATGAAAACGATAATGACGATATCAAAATAAAGGCTGTCATAAGCCCCAATGCTTGCCGTTCGTGTAGAAAACCCACCCGTTGCCATCGTTGCAAATGAATGGCAGAACGAGTCAAACCAGTCCATACCCCCCAATCGGAGCAGCACGGCCATCACCAGACAGAGCAGCACATAAACGCCCCACAGGAGTTTGGCCGTGGAAGCGATGCGCGGTGTGAGGCGGTCTTTTGAGGGCCCCGGCATTTCCGCCCGATAAATCTGCATGCCGCCGACCCCCAGAAAAGGAAGGATGGCGACGCACAGTATCAGTACGCCCATGCCGCCAAACCAGTGAGTCATCGATCGCCAGAATAAAATGCCTTTGGGTATCTGTTCCAGCTCGTTCAGCACCGATGCCCCCGTCGTGGTAAACCCGGACATCGTTTCAAAAATGGCGCCGGCCGGACTCGATATGATACCGGTCAGCAGATAAGGTAAAGCGCCCAGCAGTGAGGCCCCGAGCCAGCCAAAAGCCACGATGCCGAAACCGTCCCGGCGTGATAAATCAATGGTGCCCCTGGTGCTGATACCGAGGATCGCACTGAAGAGAACGGTCAGACCGGCGGACGCGGCAATACCTTCCCAGGATCCGGCGGGATCATCGTATAGAATAGAAATGCCGGCACACAGACCCATGGCGATGCCCAGTACGGCAAGCATATAGGCGATGAGATGAAAAACGGCCCTGATATTCATAACGGAATCTCAATGACTGCAGATCGTTTTGAGTTTGTTAACTGCTTTGGGCGTGGAGAAAAGGACGAGCCGATCTCCGGCTTTCAACTGCTGTTCACCCGTCGTTGTGAGTACGAGATCTTCCCGAATGATCGTGGCAATGATAGAGCCTTTCGGCATCCGGATGTCCTTAATCTTCCTTCCACTCCATTTACTGTCCTGCGCGAGTTCAACCTCCAGCAGTTCGCCGGGTAAATTGTGCAGAATCGATGCCGACTTCACATTTTTTCCACGAATGTAGTGGAGGATCGAGTTAATCGTGGAAAGGTGTGTGCTGACGGCGCGGTTGAGCAGCGCCAGGTTGTTAATGATCGGCACATACTCGGGATCCGCGATCTGTGCTGTGGTGTATCCAGCCCCCTCTTTCTGCGCGAGGAGACAGCTGATGATATTGTTTTCATCGTCACCCGTGGCAGCTACAAATGCCGAAGTCCTGCCCAGGCCTGTTTCCTCGAGGGTTTCCCGTGAGAGGGTGTTGCCTTTGATGACCAGTGTCTTGTCCAGCAGAGTGGCGCAACTCTCCGCCCTGGCCCCGTCCTGCTCGATCAGGACTGTGCTGACATTGTGCTGCTCCAGAATACGGGCCAGACTGAGGCCCAGCCCGCCCCCGCCCGCGATGATCACCTTGTCGATATACGTTTCACCGGGGTTAGCCCACTGCAGAAATTCCCTGATATTTCTCTCCGCACCAATGAGATAGAGGTCGTCCCCCTGCTGTATCTGCGTTTCGCCGTGTGGAATGATCATTTCATCAGCACGCATGATGGCTATAAATCGGATCGTTTCCAGCATTTCAGGTTTGGGAAAATCGTTCAGAAAACAGCCTTTAAGCTGGCTCTCTTCTTTAACGTTAAGGCCCACAGCCAGGACTTTTCCCTCTTGCATGTTGACTACAGCCAGGGTGCCGGGAAGGCGTATTGAATAGAAAATTTCTTCGGCACATGCTTCTCGCGGGTTAATGGCTAAATCGATGCCGAGGTCGTGGAGGTTATAGAACGAATGGGCCACCATATAGTCATTGTTGGATATACGGGCCACTTTATAGGGGACGCCGGCCCGGTAGGCCTGCAGGCATGCCAGCATATTCACTTCGTCGGAATGTGTGACGCCCACCAAAAGATCGGCTTTGCTCAGTTCTGCCTTCTGAAGGATGTCGGGACTGGAGCCGTGGCCCGTAATGGTCATGATATCCAGTTGTGTCTCTATTTCAGTCAGCGGCCCCGGCTGATGATCCACCAGAATGACATCGTGCTTTTCCTGACAAAGCTTTGATGCCAGGTTGCGCCCCGCGTTGCCGGCCCCTATGATGATTGCTCTCATGATGATTGTCTGAGATACTGCCCCCTAAAGGAGGCCTCCCCTTTTCACGCCTTAAAGCAGTGTTTTGGCCGTCTTTACTACATTCTCAACGGTAAACCCAAATTGTTCTGCCAGGACCTCAGCGGGTGCCGATGCTCCAAATGTGTTACGACCAATGATGAGACCCTGGTCACCGGTGTACCGTTCCCAGCCGTGTGTGCAGCCAGCTTCGATGGCGACGCGTTTTGTGCATTGCGGGGGCAGGACGCTTATTCTATATTCACTACTTTGCGCTTCGAACAGCTCCCAGCTGGGCATGCTGACCACGCGGACCGACACGCCCTCATCCGCCAGTTTCTTCCCGCCTTCATAAGCCTGTTCCACTTCTGATCCGCTGGCTATCAGAATGATCTCCGGCTCCGAATGGTTCTCCCAGAAAACATAGGCACCCTTGCTCACACCTGCAGCATCGGCAACTTCACCCCGGTCGTAGATCGGTAAATTCTGCCGGGTAAGCAACAGGGCTGTCGGCCCGGTTTTATTGGCGAGCGCGGCCAGCCATGCAAATTTTGTCTCCTGGGCATCGGCGGGTCGGATGACCGTCAGGTTGGGGATAATCCGAAGACTCATCAGGGTCTCAATCGGCTGGTGCGTGGGCCCGTCTTCTCCAACGAAAAAGCTGTCGTGTGTAAACACGTGAATGACGGGCTGATTCATCAGCGCACCCAGTCGGAGCGCGGGTCGAGCAAAGTCTGCGAAGACCAGAAATGTCGATCCGAATACGCGCAAACCACCGTGCAGCTGTAGCCCATTGAGGATGGCCGCCATGCCCAATTCCCGTACCCCGAAATGAAAGTTCCGACCTTCGTAAGCTCCGGCTGCAATATCGCCGTACTCGTTGAGCAAAGTGTTTGTGCTAGGTGCGAGATCTGCTGACCCTCCCACCAGAAACGGTAAGGCCTCGGCCAGTTCCTGTAAAATGGATCCCGAAGCCTTTCGCGTGGCTATGGAGCCTCCGGGTTTAAAATCTGAAATAGCTGCCGCCAGGTCTTCCGGCAACACCATACCCTGAAAGGTGTCCCATTCTCTGGCTTTGTCGGGGTGAGCTTCTCTGTAGGCCGCATAGGTTTCATTCCAAGCGGCCTCCTTGCGGATACCCTCAGCCTTTCGTTCTTCAAAAGCCGCCTTGACTTCATCGGGAATGTAGAAAGCCTGATCACCGGGCATTCCCAGGTTTTCTTTCGTGCGTATAATTTCCTCTTCACCCAGTGGCGCGCCGTGACAGCTTGGCGTATCGGCCTTGTTGGGGCTGCCGAATCCAATGGTTGTTTTGCAAATCACCAGCGTCGGTTGATCCGTCTGCTGTTGAGCTGCCTCCGTGGCTCCGGCGATGGCGCCGTGGTCGTGTCCGTCTATTTCCAGCACCTGCCAGTGGTAGCTTTCAAAACGTTTTCGGACATCATCGCTGTAGGCCAGGTCCGTGCGGCCCTCAATCGTAATGTGGTTGTCGTCGTAAAAAACAATCAGTTTGCCGAGCTTGAGATGCCCGGCCAGAGCGAAAACTTCATGTGAAACCCCCTCCATCATTTCTCCGTCGCTGCAGATTACATATGTGAAGTGATCAATCAATTTGCAGTTTTCGGTGTTGAATCGAGACGCCAGCATCGCCTCCGCAAGGGCCATTCCGACGGCATTTCCACATCCCTGTCCCAGCGGGCCCGTCGTCGTTTCTACACCGGCCGTGCGGCCGAATTCGGGATGGCCCGGCGTCTTGCTTTCCCACTGTCTGAACCTCTTCAACTCTTCGAGCGACAAATCGTATCCGGCCAGATGAAGAAGACTGTAGATGAGCATGGAGCCGTGTCCCGCTGACAGCACAAAGCGATCTCGGTTCGCCCAGCCCGGGTTTTCGGGCTGAACATTGAGAAATTGAGTCCACAGGACGCTGGCTACATCCGCCATCCCCATCGGCATGCCGGGATGTCCCGAATTGGCCGCCTGTACGCCGTCTATTGATAATCCGCGAATCGTATCAGCAATGCATTTTGTATTCATCATTCAACCTCGTATACGTGTCGGCGCTCCGCGCCTTTTTGAAATCCAGTTCACTGTTGTTAGAATGCGAACGCTCATTTTCAGGAATTTAAAGGGAATGTCAATAGAGAAGGGCACGCGTCTGAACGCGCCGAGTCAATGAGATTCAACCCAGTGCACGGCCCTTTGAACGAGCTGTGTGGCATCTTCAACATTCAGTTTCTTTTTAATATGGGACCGATGGACCTCTACGGTGCGCGCACTCAGCGACAGTTTCTCGGCGATTTTGGCCGTCGACATGCCGCGTCCCAGCCACTCGAATACTTCCAGCTCGCGGGCGCTGAGCTGTCCCACCCCTCCGCTTTCTTCGCCGGTCTTCCCGTCCACCACCTGCTTCAGCATCAGCGATGAGAGTTCGGGGCTGATATAGAGATCGCCGGAAAGCACTTTCTGCAGGGCGTCGATAATCACGTCGTCAGCCTGTTCCTTCATGACGTAGCCGTTGGCTCCCGACTTCAAGGCCTTCACGCCATAGGTAGTTTCATCGTGCATGGACAGGATCAGTACGGGTATTTTATTGCCGTTGCTGCGCAACTGCTGCAATAAGTCCAGCCCGTTTTCATCCTTGAGCGTTAAGTCCAGCACAATGATGTCGGGCTCTTTTGACTCTATAGCGGACGTCGCCTCCGCCAGCGTGCCGGCTTCTCCACAGACCGAAAGCCCTGCATCCTGCTGAATGAGCATTGCGAGGCCATGACGGACAATTGAATGGTCATCGACAATAAGTACTTTTTTCGGGGTATCTGTCATCATAAGGGAAGGCCGATCAGGGAATGTAGAGCGTTTTGTAACGAAACACGCGAAGGGTGTCCGACCAGTAACCGGGGGGCAGTCCCGCTTTTTCTTTCAGATGTTTTACAAACTGTTCTGGCTCGGGAAGCTGATCCCAAACGCAGGGCAGGAACGTGCCGCGGCGGCAACCCTCTTGAATGATCAAGCCGTCCCGTCCCGGTGTAACGGCCTTCAAGAGTTCCTCCTCGGTGGCAACACTGATTTCTTCGGGCTCGGAGAGTACCGAGATGTGGATTTCAATATCGGCGAACACGGCCCTCGTAAGGGGCGGGAACCGGGGATCTTCAAAGGCTGCGGCATAGGCATTTTCAGCTACATCCCGGCAGAGTGGCCGGCGGGCTTCCAGCATACCGATGCATCCGCACAGCCGCCCGGCACATTGAAGCGTTACAAAAGAAGCCCGTTTTTGTCTCAGTGATTCACTGTATGAGTCCATGACGGGATGGAGGGGATGGTGGTGCTCAAACCCGTATTCAATGGATTCACCAGCGAGCTTTAACAAGGCCTCTTTCTCGGCATCATTCAGTTGTAAGTCAGGTGATGACATAGGATCCATATCCCACTACCTCATCTCTTGGCCCGGCTGTATCCCCCGAATTGCGTAAGTCAATGCAGGTGACTGAAAGGCCTTTGTTCTGCACGCACCGCAACAGCCCTTTCATCGGCACGTACCCACAGGCATGCTCACCCTGAATGCACTTTGTGTCAAGCTCTGTTATCGCTTTAGACGTGGTGCTGTCCATTTTTCGGCACGTTTGATAAGGGTGATAATGACTCAGATCAGTGCTGACCACTACGAGGGTCTCGGGACCTCCCCAGACAGTCTCTAAAGCGGTACATACGTGCTGTTCCGTGTCGTCGCCGACCGCGATGGGCGTTAAGGTGAATGCGGGAAGTAGCACTTGCAGGAAGGGAAGCTGTACTTCGAGGCTGTGCTCCGCAGCATGCGCATCATCTCGTATATCCACGCCATCAAAAGCCCGCAACTGGTCGACGTTGTCGCGGTCGATTGGGATGTTACCGAGCGGTGTGGCGAAGAATGCTGCCGAAGAAAGAGCCAATCCACGGAAAGGTATTCGATGTGAGGGCCCCAGCAGTACGACCTTGTTTATCGTGTCGCGAAAGGGCTGCAGCGTCGCATATGCAGACGCTGCTACGGGGCCTGAGTACAGGTAGCCTGCATGCGGTACGATAAGTGCTTTGGGGCGGCGCTCAGCCTTTCGCTGCGCCGCGGCAAGGTAATGCTCAACCGCACTCCTGAGCACTTCCGGCTGACCCGGATAAAATGTCCCCGCCACTGCCGGTTTGCGAATCATCTTCATCACTCGACCTTTCCATTAGCGCTATGATAACATCTCTCTTTTAGCTCTTCAATTAAAGATTGTATGGGTTCTTCGTATTATTTCGTGGAAAGCGTGTACTATCTCTATAACAACAGCGAATGGTGTCTGTTCCCGCGGACGGGAACAGACACCATTCGCTGCTGTGCAGACACTTGCCGAAAGCCGGATTTCGGCAAGAAAAACCCTGCGGGGGCCCCTAACCTGGATAAGTTTAGCGTAGATGCGAGGCAATGAAAGGTGACGCTGTAGTGACCTACTGCGAGCCTTTTGTAACGAAGCAGGTGCGCCGAAATCGTCGCGCCTTTTGTAAAAATGGATGAGAATAAAATCCTTGATAAAAAATCCTTATCCACCCCATACCCAATCGGTACAATCATTCCCATCCATCTTTATGAATAGATCAGGCTAATAGCACTGAGTATGCCCAGCCATGTATACCTCATGATTCATCCTATATCCGGCATTCAAAATGCAGCAAACGGCGTAAGTTCTTATAAATAAGGAGTTAATGGACCTGTCCTTTAACCGTCACTATTTTTCATCTTCCACGAAATTCTACGAAGAGCCATTGTTTGAGTAAATGGATCGAACATATAGCATAGCGTTTCAACAGTCGGGTTGCTGATTTCCTCATTGTAAAAAACAGGTATGCCTGCTACACTGAGAGTCATGAGGGAGCAGTTGACCAATCATAGGGCATCGTACTGGCATGTCATGCCGGATGGCAGGATTCAGTGTGACGTGTGTCCCCGTCACTGTCGACTCAAAGAGGGACAGAAAGGGGCGTGTTTTGTGCGGCAGCGGGAAGGGGACCACCTGGTTCTCTCTACCTATGGGTTGTCGACAGGTTTTTGTATTGATCCCATTGAAAAGAAACCGCTCTATCATTTTTATCCCGGCACACCGGTTTTATCGTTTGGTACGGCAGGGTGTAACCTGACCTGTGATTATTGCCAGAATTGGGGCATCAGCCATTGCCGACAGGTCGAGCGTCTTTTAAGCCGGATGTCGCCGCAACAAATTGCGCAAAAGGCGGCTGAACACAATTGCAGGAGTGTGGCCTTCACTTATAACGAACCGACCGTTTTTCTCGAGTATGCCGCCGATACGGCCCGCTGTTGCAGGGACGCCGGAGTGCGGACTGTCGCAGTAACGGCGGGGTGGCTGTGCGGGGAGGCTCGCCGGGAGTTGTTCGCGAATATGGATGCCGCCAATGTTGACCTGAAGGCTTTTTCGGAAACCTTTTACAGCCGGCACTGCGGTGCAGATCTGAAGCATGTACTCGACACACTGCTGTATCTCAAGCATGAAACTGAGGTCTGGTTGGAAATCACCACGCTGCTTATTCCGGGCGAGAATGACCGCGAGGATGAGATTCGCTCGATGGCTCAATGGCTGGTCTCCCATCTCGGCGAAACAGTGCCGCTTCACTTTACCGCTTTTCATCCCGATTATAAGCTCAAGCATGTGCCGCCCACCTCGCTGGACAGTCTGCGCCGCGCGGCCTGTATGGCCAGAGAAGAGGGGTTGAAGCATGTCTATACCGGCAATGTTTGCGACGTTGATGGCGGCACGACCTTCTGCAGTGTCTGCGGTAAGCCGCTCATCGTGCGGGATCGTTATGAACTGTTAACCTGGAACCTGGATCATCGGGGGTGCTGCCAAAGCTGCGGTCATCAATGCGAAGGTTTTTTTGACAAAAAACAAGGCCTTTGGGGCAATTGTTGCCAGCCCCTGTCCATATGAAGGCGATGATGACGGGTTGTCTCTCCGTCGGGGAAGCTACATGTTTTCGCAGTGAGGGCAGATAAAGCCCTCTTCTTTAGAAATGCATTTCAGCCGGGTCTGTGTTTCCGATGGTATATCCGTGAACATAACCCAAACGCGATACATTTTCTTGGCGTCATCGAACTGCGAATGGACTACAATACCGGAACAATTTAACGGCTCCCGGTCATCGTCACCGGCATCCATGGTAAAGTTCATTATCTGGTATTCGGTAACATCTTCTTCGGCATAAAACTGGAGGCCTAGCGGACAACAGCGAAAGGTCGTCGGTTGCTTGACTTCACCCTTGCCCTCAATACAAACCGACACTTTCTCATTTTGTTCGATCATGGTGTTCTTGTATCCCGCTGTTTTAAATAGAAAACTACTCAGTTATCAGTTTACTTTTAAATACATGGCTGTCAAACCGTTCTCACTGATTATCTCATTCTGCGCACCATGAAGAGCGAAATGGCGAGAAATAGAACGGTTGGAAGCCAGCCGGCGACGATCGGAGGAAACGGATAAACGATCCGCTCGCCCAGTTGAAAGGACATATGCATTTTGCCCATCGCTGCACAGGCATTCATGAAGAAGTAATAGCCAAAAAAAAGGGCCATTATGAGTACGAACCCCCGAAAAGCACCTTTTCGCCCCGTCTGCGAGCCAAATGGAATTCCTATGAGCGTCACGATCAGGCATGTCCAGGGGGCTGCGAGCCGATGGTGAAAATTGACCATATAACGGGCGATGGCCGCATCGGATAATTTGCGTGCTTTTATGAAGGTGAGAATCTCTCGCGATGAGAGGTACTTTGGGTCCTTGATTTCATTCAGAAAGTCGCTGGGTTGCTCGCTATATTCTTTCATTTCGAGTTGTTTCTCTTCAAATACCTTGCTTTTTCGCTGATCCCCTCTTTCGTCATAGAAATACTTTACTATCGGTCCACTAAAGTTCCAACGCCCGTCACTCCATCTCCCTTCTTCCGCAATGATTTTGTACTGGTCGCGGGGGGTGCCGCGGTCGTCCAGCACCTGCTGAACAACCTCTATATTTTTCATTTCATAAGTGTTTTTGTCGAATTGCTGAATCAGCCAGATACGGTGATCTTTTTCATTTTTGTGGGCCAGATACTGAACAGTATGAACGGCCTCATCATCTTTTTTCTGTAGTTCGACAAACTGCGAGGAGCGGTAAGAGGCCTGCGGGGCAACAGTTTCATTGATTAAACTCAGCAGTAAACTAGCGATGATGCCGGCGGCGGCGAAAGGACCCATCAGGCGGTAAAGACTGATGCCGCTCGCCCTCATGGCCGTCAATTCGTTGTTTTTCGTGAGCTGCGAGAGGCTGTATAAGACGGCCAGCAGAAGAGATGTCGGTACAATATAAATAAGGGCGGAAGGGATGAACAGAGCGTAGTAATACAATATATCAGGCAGGGGCGTGTCGGCCTTGATAAACTTCCCCATGTTATCAAAGAGATCTAAAAGAATGAACGTCATGATAAATGCCACCAGGCAGTACATGAGGGGCGTCAGAAAGAGCCGAGTTATATAGCGGTCAATAATCTTCATGGCTTTGGTGTTGTGCACGATACAGGCGTCGCCAGTTCATATACCCCGAATGTAACCCTAGAAAAACAGGAATATTGATTTAATTTTTCAAGATAGAATCGCTGGCCCCGTCGATGAGGGGGAATCAGCTCCCGATTGGCGGCCTCGGCAAGGGCTCTGTAGTGAAGGGGCACCCCCTCACTCAAGGCGACCTCATACAGAAAATGTTCCAGGGACCGCTCGGACAATAGATAGAGCCCTCCAGTGGTCTTGAAAATGCCGGGAAGAGTATCCAGAAGATGTTCAAATCCTGACGGTAGAGCCGCCGCCCGCTCACGTTTCCCGGCTTTTTGCAGAATTGATTGTGCAGTAACCGGGCGATCCTGCCTGAGCAGGTATGCGGTAACCGTCGTTTCCGCCTCCTGCAACAGCTTCGGGGTGTAGCGACTGAAACAACCCTTCCAGGAGGTGAACGATTCGGGCTGAAGGAGGCTTAGAAAATGTAGTGTTGCGGCAGCATTCACACCTTGAAGCAACCCTTCGACATCTCTTTGTCGCGCTACGGAATGATGTATGATGTGCCGGTCTCCAATAATCGTTTGCTGTATGTCGTTGTAAATAGGATGAAGACAGCAACGGGCCAGTTTACTGCCGAGTTTCTGTTTGGCTGTTTGCTCGATATACCGTATGCGCTCACGGCTGACGCCGCGAATGTTGGCCAGGGCTTGCAGGGTGGCATACCTTCCGGTCGGATCAGCATCGGCGTGCAGTAGCCCGTACCGTTCCGCCAGTATATCAAATTCATCGATAGTCAGAAAATAGTGCAGGAGATCTTTGAAGCAGTGAAATCTCACCAATCCCCGCTCCAGCTCTGCACAAAGGCTGAAAAAGTCGTCTATGGCCTGTAGTGTTGCAGGACCCATGCCAGGAATGTCGGCCCCTTCTTTTGCCAGGAGTGCGCGCAACGCTCCAACATAACGGATACGGAGAGCAGGGGAACAGTTGACCAAGCGCACGGGTAGGCCGGCCCCGTTCACCTCCCAGTGGTCTATTATATTTCGGGATACGGGCGGTATAATCATTCGTTCGATACTCCACTTCTCTCAGAACCAGAATAGAGGTAGGATCCTGCAGAATTCAAGCGTCGATTCATCGAGGCTTGCAGCAAGTGACCTCTCACGGGCAGACACAAGGAACCGCCCAAAAGCGAAGCGATAGATAATTTTATGAAGAAAAATAGTGACTGTCAGGGAATGGTTCAATGAACGCCAATAGACGCAAATGAAGATGGAATGGAAGAGGGGTGACAAAATCATGGATAGCAAAATCATTCTAAATATATCTCTATTCTTTACGGTTTTGGGGTAGCCATATTCTTCAGAGCGGAACCAATTTATATATGTCCATATACGTTCATATACGGTTGAAAAATCTTTTTTATTTAGCCGCGAGAGAACTCAAAGAAACGCAAAAGAAGAGAGGAATGGAAGAGGGGTGACAAAATCATGGATATCAAAATAATTTTTTTGGCTAGGAGAGGGGCTCGGCTGTTACGTGGAGGGTCGCGTTCCACCGCGACCGTTTTTTGAAAGCGCTGTCAGAACCAATTTATATATGTCCATATACGTTCATATACGGTTGAAAAATCTTTCTTATTTAGCCGCGAGA
>CAYXEW010000050.1:7478-18640 GCA_964464115.1 uncultured Verrucomicrobiota bacterium | reverse complement strand
CCGGAATGGCGCCAGCCGGCGAAATATGGTCTGTTGTGATGAAATCGCCGAACAATCCCAACACAGAGGCCTTTTCTATGTCTTCCAGTTTGCCGGCCTCTCTTGGAAGATTTTCAAAAAAGGCGGGCTCCCTTATATAGGTTGAATCGTCATCCCAGGCGAAGACGGGAGCATCTGCAGACGGTAACTCATTCCACATGGGGTTGACATCCTGAATGTGCTCATACACTTTTTGATAAAGCTCGGGGTTGTTTGCCTTGCCGATCAGAGCCTGTATTTCGTCGGTCCCCGGCCACAGATCGCTCAGGTAGACATCCCGCCCCTCCGTATCCTTGCCAAGGGCGTCTTTTGTGAGGTCGATACGAACTGTTCCCGCCAGTGCATAAGCCAGCACCAGTAGCGGTGAGCACAGATAGTTGGCCTGTGTGAGGGGGTGCACGCGCCCTTCAAAATTTCGGTTACCGCTCAATACTGCGGCCGCCACAATATTGCGATCTTTGATTTCCTGCTCGATGGATGCCTCCAGCGGACCGCTGTTGCCAATACAGGATGCACATCCATAAGAAACCGTATTGAAGCCCAGTTCATTGAGCGCCGCTGTCAGGTCTAGTTGATCGAGGTACTTCGTAACGACCCTGGAACCCGGCGCAAAACTGGTTTTTACGTAGTCCGGCACCTGCAGGCCTAGCTGGACGGCTTTCTGAGCCATGAGGCCGGCCCCGATGAGCATCGATGGTGTCGATGTATTGGTGCAACTCGTAATAGAGGCAATGACCGTATCACCATGAGACAGACGTCCTGCTGACGCCGGCGGTTCCCGGTTGGCAAATCCGCCCTGATCTACAGAGGCGGTTAAGGCCGATTCAAATGACTCTTTCACGTTGCCCAGTTCAATGCGCTCCTGCGGTTTTTTGGGACCGGCAATACAGCCTTTTACGGCTGAAAGATCAAAAGGGATTACATCGGTATAGAACGGATCCGGGCTACTGCTGCTGAACCACAGCCCCTGAGCCTTACAATACCGTTCCACCAGATCGGTTTGATATTCACTACGGCCCGTTTCCCTTAAATAACGAAGGGTCTGTTCATCAATGGGAAAGAAGCCCATGGTAGCACCATATTCCGGTGCCATGTTGGCAATGGGTGCGCGTTCGGCCAATGTAAGACCATCGAGACCCGGCCCGAAATATTCCACAAAGCGTCCGACAACGCCGTACTCTCTGAGTTTTTTCGTGATGGAAAGAGCGGCATCCGTAGGGGTGACGCCCGGCTGCAGTTGGCCCGTCAATTTGACGCCAATGACGGTGGGAGTAACAATAGGAATGGGCTGACCCAGCATCGCTGCTTCCGCTTCAATGCCGCCCACACCCCATCCAACGACGCCCATACTGTTGATCATGACAGTATGGGAATCAGTGCCGACCAGTGTGTCGGGATAGGCGATCGGCGTATCACCAGCGCGGTCAAGGGTAACACAGCCAGCCAGATACTCCATATTGATCTGGTGGCAAATGCCCAGTCCCGGAGGCAGAACGCGCAAACGCTTAAACGTCGATTGTCCCCATTTCAGAAATCGATAGCGCTCCAGATTGCGTTCAAACTCTTTACTCATGTTAATGGAGAGAGAGTCAGGATGCCCGGCTTCATCGGTTTGAACCGAGTGATCGATGATCAGATCAACAGGGATCTGGGGTTCAATTTTCCTGGGGTCTATACCCATCGCCTTCAGGGCGCTTCGCAATGCGGCCAGGTCTACAACACAGGGGACACCCGTAAAGTCCTGCAGCAGGACTCGGGAGGGCATATAGGGATATTCATTGTTCGATGTGGTGGAGGGACTCCACTGTGCGAGCTGCTGTATGTGCTCCGGCTGATAGGCCGGGTGATCCTGCATGCGCAACAGGGATTCCATGATAATTTTCAGACAGTAAGGGAAACGGCTAATGTCGGAGCCAGTCACCTTGTCGAGCGTTTTGAGGCTGTAGATTGTGCAGGTGGAACCATCCTCGAGTGTCAATTGATCTGTGTATTCAGTATTCATATCTAATCCTGTTATGCTGGTTGCAAAATAAATAAAACTGATAGCACGGTATGTATAGGATGTGAAGTGTAATATGGGTCTTCCGTAGAATCCCTGACTTGCAATCTAAATGCACGGAGTCGGTAAAGCGTGCGTTTTATTATGCACTTCCCGGCTTTAAGCTAGCATCCTGATGAACTTGACATTTCAACGCTCTCTGATGTAGAACGCGATATGCTACAACATGTGCTGGCGTGATTTCCTGCATTCCAGACCAAACTGAGCTATGATTTTTTCGGACAACAGTTCTGATTCCGCTATTCGCAGGGTAACTCTGAACGGGAAAGCGGGCGGCCATAAAGTGGGACGACCATGGATTGAGGCTCTGAATGACCCGCACATTCTCACTGAAAAAGCGGGTTTTCTCTTTAAGGCGGCCGTTCGCGGTGATCATCTGTTTCTTGCCGTTGTCCCGGTTCTAATCGATGGAAAACGCAGTTACCATTATGAGCAGCATCTGGATAATGAAGACGCTTTCACCCTGGCTGGAGATGTCAATGCGAGTGGTGTTTTCACCATTCTTTTCAAACCGGAGAAGATGCCGCTGTCTGCGGAACACGCGC
The DNA here is from genome assembly GCA_964464115.1 of uncultured Verrucomicrobiota bacterium. Classification (GTDB taxonomy): domain Bacteria; phylum Verrucomicrobiota; class Kiritimatiellia; order CAYTQP01; family CAYXEW01; genus CAYXEW01. Next base: position 15,997 of record CAYXEW010000050.1, on the reverse strand, counting down.
GCCGGTACCGTCACAGTATCAACCTTTTTACCGAATGGCTGCTGGCCGAAGGATATTCAGGGAAAGGGTTACTGAGCGAAGTGACGCAGTGTGTGCTAAGAGAACTGGAGTATTCGCCCGTTCCCCAAACACTGAAGGATCTCCAACGTTCAGTCTAAAAATGATACGTCACAAACAGGCGGGAGTCGGTAGCCACCGTATGACCAGCACTCTTGCTGTCACTGTAGCCCACCCCCATTTTTAGCGCTACCGACAGGTTATCACTACAGATTTGCTTTACTACTGTATTGATCTCCTGGCGGTCAGATGAATCGATATCCTGTGCAGTGTAGTTATACAGTGCATAGAGAACGGTGTCACCTATCCGGGTGGTTGCTTTGAGGTATGCGGTATCCGAACCGCCCTGAAAATGCTTCGTGTATATCAGCATCGATGCTCCGAGCGGATGATGAATGCCCGTTGTCGTTTCCTGAAAGAGAAGATGGTCGCCCCGTACAGAAAAATATCCGGGTTCCAGTATGATGCCCCCGAGTTTTTGACGAAGAGCCATACCGATAAGATCAGTGCTCAGCGCCGGACCTTTTCCGATGTCATGTTCATGGCGGTAGTATCCAATCAACGCGATGGTGTCGGAAAATGCATACGTGAGACGCCCACCGGCTATATTGGCGATGTCATGCGCCCAGGCATCATACAGCGCCAGTTCCAAATGGTAAAGTCCGGTGTAGACTGCTTCAATCCATGTAACCCCGCGCGTATCGTTTGTAGAACCCAGCACCTCTTCTATATCTTTGAATGTCCATGCATCCTCATTATCAATCCAGTTGCTGAGCTTCCATGCATGTCCAGCAGTGACAATGGTGTTCTTGATATCTCCAGCCGTAAGAGTGACAGCTTCAAGAGAACGCGGTTTCTGGCGAAATTCATCAGCGCGAAAGACCTCACTGTTAACGACTTGACGGCCGGCTCGAATAAAGGTGTTCGTCAACCCCATCCTGCCAAACTGGTATTGGAGCCACATCTCAGTCAATACATTGATACGTCCATTACCCAATAGAATTTTTCCATTGTCGCTGCCATCACTCGCCCCGAGCGGTTCGGCGTAATCCCACACCAGTCCTAAACGGAGTCCGGCCAGATGGGGTGACGTATAGCCTAGGCGAAGACCCATTGTGGTTGAATATGCATGGCCGGGTGAATGGTCCTCATAATCCCGGTACATCGTAAGGGACTGCACGCGCGCCTTCAGCGTGCCATATCCCTGACTGTTCAAAGGGAGTAACAGGCTTTCCGCAGAAGCAGAGTAAAGACACATACACATACTGATAGATACAAACAACCATTTCATCATCGTACTATAATATCTTTTGTTTACAGGTAGATAGAATTACATAAGATTGCATAACGACTAACGAATGTCTTTGAGACCGACGTTTTCCTTTTGCGTTATAAGCGATACGACCACGAGTGTAATAAAACTGAGCGGTATGGAAATGATACCCGGGTTATCGAGGCGATGCAGGGCCGTAGCCGGGTCCAAACCATACTGGGTATACATACTCGGAGATGTGAGAATGATCGCCAGTGCAGTGAGCATGCCGACTCCAATTGACCATGCAATTCCCCGGGCCGTCGTCTTTTTCCAGAAAAGGAGCATCAGTATAGACGGCAGATTGGCTGACGCGGCTACCGCAAACGCCCAGCCGACGAGAAATGCCACATTCATGCCTTTGAAGGCGATCCCGAGCAGTATGGCTACGATGCCGACAGAAAAAGCGGCTGTTTTTCCGGCCATGACCTTTTGTCTGTCACTCATCTTGATACTCATGTAGTTGCCGATCAAATCATGGGCAATGGCACCGGAAGTGGCTACAATAAGGCCGGAAACAGTTCCCAGAACAGTCGCAAAGGCGATGGCTGAAATGATAGCAAACAGTACGGGTGTAAACGCTTTGGCCAGCAACGGAGCGGACATGTTGCCACTTTCAACATCGATTACACCCAGTGTAAGTGCTCCCAGGCCCATAAAGAGGGTTAGAATATAGAAGAAGCCAATCGAAGTGATGGCTACGATCGTCGACTTACGAGCATCGCGGGCAGAGGGAACGGTATAGTAGCGGATTAATACATGCGGCAGCGATGCCGTACCTAAAAAGAGGGCTAGCATCAGGGAGAAGAAATTAAGTTTTCCGATCCCGTTTTTGATATTGAACTTTTGACCTGGTATCATCAATTCATCCCCGGCGGTGACCTCGGGAACAAATACCTGAACGTGGTCGCCTTCATGATCAAATTTAGCTACCTTGCTTTTGGGGTAGCGGACAATTTCAGACCCCTGAATAGTGGAAAAATAGGTAAAGATACCGAGGCTTCCGGTTTCTTTTTTTCCATCAGGAAGTTTTGTAATATGACCAACTGATTTAAATCTGTTTTCCTCTTTCGGAGCGCCATTATACAGCGTAGCGCCGTCGGCTGTTTCGGTTTTGGACTGAGCTTCCAGCAGGGTGCCATCACCCTGATCAATCCACCAGTTAGCCCGTCCATCTTCCACTAATTTGACAAATGTCACGCCCTTGTAAGCTGCGGTCGCGGTCGCCTGGACGCTGGTCGCTTCGATTGTCCGGGGGACAAACGTTTTGGCACTCGGTTCGGTGGAAAGACCTTTATGCAGAACGGCAATTGAAAGAATCGTTGAGAATATAATAAGAAGGCCGCCTTTGAGAAACTGCACATAGGTCGTCGAGGTCATGCCGGCCGTTGCCACGATCGTGATTACGACAGCCCCCACCATGCAGACACCGACCCAGTGTGGCAGACCCAGCAGCGGGGTGACCAATGCCCCTGCTCCGACCATTTGGGGAATCAGGTAGAAAATAGAGACCGCAAGAGTGCTTATAGCTGCCATTAGCTGAATGCTTTTGGAATTGAATTTGGAATCCAGCGCATCGGTAAAAGTGTATTTACCCAATCGCTTCATCGGCTCGGCTACCACAAAAAGAGCGACGACCCACCCGGCGAGATAGCCGACCGAGTATAGGAATCCGTCATATCCCATAGTGGCTATCAGTCCGCATATACCGAGAAAAGAGGCGGCAGAGAGATAGTCTCCGGCAAAAGCGATGCCGTTGACGAACCAGTGAATGGTTCCTCCCGCAGCAAAATAACCTTCTGCTGATTTAGATTTACGGGCATAATAAAACGAGATACCCAGCACAAAACCTACAAAGGCGAGGAAGATCGCGATAGCTGTCGGATTGGCAACGTAATTCATTTATGCATCCTCTTTTGTGCTGTTCATTTCATCTTCTTTTTTCGTGCAAGCATGATTAAAGATGAGTCCCAGGAGAATGGCAAATACGATCAGGCCCATGCCATAGGCTATAGCCAAGTTGGCACCGGCCAGAACAGGTGTCTTCATCAATTCGGTAGCGAACACTGCAATTCCAACAAATACCATGTAGACCAGGCAATAGAGCCAGAACAGTTTTATTCCGAGCTTCGCCTTCCATTCAGACGCATTGTCTTTCTCTTGTTTTGCAGCCGGTTCGTGTAACATATGGGCTTTCCTTTATTTGACTGACCGCGTCTCAAAGATCTCACCATATAAATCCGCGAGTACGCCAATTACGTATACTGGTTCTCAAGCGGCCCAAGCGCTGTCGCATCGCCCCGTCCGCCCTGTCCTTTCTGCTGCATCTGAGGTGACGCAAAACGCCGGGATATTGATAAATCCCTAAACGAATACATACGTACAGACGTACAGTGAAAAAAACGTAAGACGCATATAGTAAACAGATCTTTAATGCAACAGGAAAAAGAAAAGGTTCTTCGTAATATTTCATGGAAAGTGTTTACTATCTCTATAACATCAGCGAATAGTGCGTCCAACCGAATCTCGATATCACGCCGCCTGTCGCACTTTCCGGGTACTCGGGTACACGAGTACACGCTCGCACCCGGAAAGCACCACATCCGACGCAATCTTGCGCTCCGACCCCACGGAGCGCTCTCGAGACTTCGGAGCGATCCGATTGACCGGCTCCCGCAGACGGGAACAGACACTATTCGCTGCTGTGCAGACACTTGCCTTTTTCTGATGTATGCATAGGGAAAAGGCAAGAAAACCCTGCGTGGGGCCCAGAGAGCACAGAGTATAACCAGCCAAGTATACCTCATGATTCATTTAGTTGTTTCTTCCATGGACCTGTCCATTAACCGTCACTATTTTCAGCTTCCATGAAATTCTATGAAGAGCCAAAGAAAAAAGGGCTCTCACATGTGAGAGCCCTTTGTCTGTAATCCCGATATATGACTTACATATCGCCGTACAGAGCTTCATCGCCCAGAATGTCACTGATGCGCAAAAGCTGATTGTATTTGCAGATACGATCAGTGCGGCTCAGGGAACCGGTTTTAATCTGACCGGCATTGGTGGCCACTGCAATATCTGCAATGGTACTGTCTTCCGTTTCACCGGAACGATGAGAGACTACCGCCGTATACCCGCATTTATGAGCCAGTTCAATGGCGTCCAGCGTTTCCGTGAGCGTTCCGATCTGGTTGACTTTGATCAGGATGGAATTGGCGCAACCTTCCTCAATACCTCTGGCGAGGTATTCGACATTGGTGACAAACAAATCGTCGCCGACGAGCTGGCAGTTATCCCCGATTTTATCTGTCAGGATTTTCCAGCCGTCCCAGTCTCCTTCGTCCATGCCGTCTTCGATGGAATCGATCGGGTACTTGCCAATCAGCTCTGCAAGGTAATCCGCCTGCTCTTCAGAAGTCCGCACGGCACCTTTTTCACCTTCGAATTTGGCATAGTTATATTTGCCGTCTTCATAAAATTCGGAGGCAGCACAGTCCAGGGCAATCGAAATATCACCGCCATTTTCCATGGTGCCAGGTTTATAACCGGCCGCTTCGATCGCCTTAATGATCGATTCCAGTGCATCTTCAGTGCCATCCAGCGTAGGTGCAAAACCGCCTTCATCACCGACAGCCGTGCTCAGTCCGCGGTCCTTCAAGACTTTTTTCAGGCTGTGAAACACCTCGGCGCCCATGCGGACGGCTTCAGCAAAGCTAGGTGCCCCGATGGGTCGGATCATAAATTCCTGAAAGGCAATAGGGGCATCCGAATGCGATCCACCATTGATAATATTCATCATCGGTACCGGCAATACTTTGGCATTTACTCCACCGATGTAGCGGTAGAGCGGCAGACCCACGTAATTGGCCGCAGCCTTCGCTGTCGCCAGCGACACGCCCAGCAACGCATTGGCACCCAGCTTGGCTTTGTTGGGTGTGCCGTCCAGGTCAATCAGCAGATTGTCAATGCCGATCTGATCCAGTGCATCCAGTCCAATCAATTCCGCCGCGATGATATCATTGACGTTGTCGACTGCTTTTTTGACCCCTTTACCGAGATAGCGGTCTTTATCTCCGTCGCGCAACTCAATGGCTTCATTTTCACCGGTGGAAGCGCCGGATGGGACAGAGGCTCTTCCCAGTTCTCCCGTCATCAGTGCTACTTCTACTTCAATCGTCGGGTTGCCGCGGGAATCCAGAATTTCGCGGGCAAACACATCAGTAATTTCAGACATAATCTTTCTCCTGTTGAGGCGTTATTCTTACATAATTGGCGCTGAAGATAATGGATGGCCTGCAGGTATGCAAGCGGCAAATGCAGGCACTGCAATTAAATGTTTGTTAAACAGGGCAGGGCCTATTATGTTTTTCGGAATGCAAAACCCTAGAGAAAAGATTGGTATTCTCGGTGGTTCATTCAATCCTGTTCATATGGGACACCTTCTCATGGCACAGGATGCCGCCGAATCGTTTGAGCTGAGCCGTGTGCTGTTTATTCCCTGTGGAAAACCAGCGCATAAAGACAGCTTTCACCTGGTGAGTGCAGAACACCGAAGCCGCATGATTGAGTATGCGATTGCGGACAACCCTCTGTTTTCGCTGAGCCGCATTGAACTGGACCGCGAAGGTGTCAGTTATACAGTCGATACGCTTCGCCTGCTGACCTCACAAATGCCAGGCTGCCACTTTCATTTTATCATTGGCAGCGATACACTGTATGAGTTGCACGCATGGAAAGATATCGATCAGCTATTGCAATTGTGTTCATTTATCACTATAGCACGTCCCGGATTTGATCTGCAGAATGTGACTGAAAGATCGCTCAGGCTGCCGACACATATAGTGGACGCGATTAAGAATGGGCTTTGTAAAGGTCATCCGGTTCATTTGTCGGCGACGGATATTCGTATGCGGGCAGCCGAAGGAATGCAGTTGCATTATCTCGTTCCACCCGAAGTGGAAATGTATATTAGAGAACATAACTTGTACACAACGTGAAAACAGAAAGCAGGGAGACATTATCAAGGCTTTGGATCTAGCTCGAAAAGCGAGGGCGGTAGCGGAAGATAAAAAAGGCGTCCATCCGGTCCTGCTGAATGTCAGCGGGCTTTCCTCTGTGACGGATTTTTATCTCATTGTTTCGGGGTTGAATATGCCTCATTTGAAGGCACTGGGCAATGCCATTCATGTGAGTCTCAAAGAGATTGGCGCACAGCGAATCCGCCAGTCCGGCGATATGGACAGTGGCTGGCTGATACTGGATTATTCGGATGTTGTCATTCATCTCTTTACGGAAGAGAAGAGAGACTATTACGCGATTGAAGATTTGTGGAGTGATGCTGAGAGAGTGGAGTGATGGGCAGGGGATACATACGATGAAATACGAACATATCAAGATTCCTGAAAAGGGTGCATGTATTAAAAAGGCAGCAAACGGCGCAGGGCTCGAGGTGCCGGACAGACCCGTTATACCGTTTATTGAAGGTGATGGAATCGGATCCGATATAACAGCGGCATCTATGCACGTCTGGAACAGTGCTGTTGCAAAGGCCTACGGCGGCGCTCGCAGTATTGAGTGGATGGAAGTCTATGCGGGTGAAAAAGCAGTGCGTGTATACGGCGGCGAGACATGGCTTCCCGATGAAACTCTCAGAGCCATTCGCGCATTTCTGGTGGCTATCAAGGGGCCTCTGACGACACCTGTGGGTGGCGGCATTCGCAGCTTGAATGTAGCCTTGAGGCAGAAGCTGGATCTGTTTGTATGCCTGCGGCCCGTGCGATGGTTTGAAGGCGTACCAACACCACTGAAGAGACCGGATCTCACGGATATGGTCATTTTCAGAGAAAATTCTGAAGATATTTATGCCGGCATAGAGTGGGCTATGGGAACAGATGAAGCGGGTAAGGTGATACGTTTTCTGCAGGAGGAGATGGGTGTAGATAAAATACGTTTCCCCGAGAGCTCCGGTATTGGCATCAAGCCCGTATCCAAAGAGGGCACGACGCGTCTCGTAAAGGCCGCCATAGAATATGCCATTGATCACAGGAGGCCGTCCGTCACGTTGGTGCACAAGGGCAACATTATGAAATTTACAGAAGGGGGTTTCAGGGACTGGGGGTATGAGACCGCTGTTACAAGCTTTAATGCAAAACCGTATGAGGGTGGCCCGTGGCATCTGGTAAAGGATCCCGCAACGGGTCATGAAGTGATCATTAAAGACGTCATTGCCGATGCTTTTCTGCAACAAATTCTGACCCGCCCGGTGGATTATGACGTCATTGCCACGATGAACTTAAACGGCGATTATATATCCGATGCTCTGGCGGCCTGCGTTGGGGGAATCGGTATTGCGCCCGGTGCCAATATTAATTATGAAGCAGGTACCGCCATATTTGAAGCGACTCATGGAACGGCCCCCAAATACGCAGGTCAGGATAAAGTCAACCCTGGCTCTCTCATGCTTTCCGGTGAAATGATGTTGCGCTATATGGGGTGGCACGAAGCCGCCGACCTTATTATTCACGGTGTGGAAAAGACGATTAAGCAAAAGCGAGTAACGTATGATTTTGAGCGATTAATGGATCATGCCACATTGCTGAAATGCAGTGAATTTGCCGGCGCTGTGGTGGAAAATATGGGGTAGGGTGCATGCTCAGAGAAATGATGAAATCCAAAATTCACCGGGCTACGGTAACGGGGGCCGACATCCATTATGAAGGCAGCATCGGAATAGACCGCTGCCTGATGGAACGGGCAGATTTATTGCCCGGCGAAAAGGTGGACGTATACAACATTACCAATGGCAATCGTTTTTCAACTTATGTCATTGAGGAAGAAGCCCGTTCCGGAAGCATTTTTCTCAATGGTGCGGCAGCACGCATGGTCTCTGTCGGGGATGAGGTGATCATTGTGAGCTACGGTCTCATGGATCATGATGAAGCCATCGCCTTTCAACCGCGTATCCTGTTGCTCAACAAACAGAACAAAGTTGTTGAAGCAGAGCCTCAGTGATATTTCCGTGCACGGTTATGACTTTGTTGCGACTGGTCAACCCTTTAAGCAATTCAATGTCGCGGGCAGGGACCCCCAGCCTGGCAGAGAGCAGAGCCACCAGTGCCTTGTTGGCTTTTCCTCCGACCGGCGGGGCCTG
>CAYXEW010000050.1:0-7468 GCA_964464115.1 uncultured Verrucomicrobiota bacterium | reverse complement strand
CGGACCTTGAGGGCGTCACCATGGAGCCCGTTCAGTGAATCGGTGGCGGCTCCGGGAATCACTTTGATTCGCAGTATGACCATCTGGTCTTTTATCTCGTAAAAAGACATGGTTAAATTTTGCAGCAGTAACACAAAAAGGTACAGTATAAAGCAATCGTATGAACCTGTTTATTAACATGATAGTGGAAAATCCGGCTTATTACCTGTCCTGGGTGACCGTCGCCGGGTTTTCGATCTGTGTTCATGAATATGGTCATGCCCGGAGTGCCTTCAAACACGGTGATGATACGGCTGCCATGCTGGGACACCTCTCATTAAATCCCCTGAAACAAATGAGACCTATTTCGATTTGTATGCTTTTTCTGATTGGTGTGGCATGGGGCGCGGTGCCGGTAAACGAACGCAATCTTGAGGGTGCTCATGCACGTGCCAAAGTCTCTTTTGCCGGCCCGTTTGCCAACCTGCTGCTGGCGGCAGGGTTTTCTCTGCTGTTTGTACTGGCCAAACAGTACGCTCAGCATCCCGCAGCCATACAGGTCTGTTTTATCGGTATTGTAGTGAACGGTTTGCTTTTTACACTCAATATGCTGCCGATTCCTCTGATGGACGGATGGAATGTTTTGGCGGCCTATGTGGAACCTATGAGAGCATTGCCGCGGGCACAGCTTGCAAATATTTCCTGGATGGCTCTGCTCCTGATCATTCTTTCTCCGGCTTGGTCGTGGATAGGGCAATCGAGCCGTATGATAGCCGGTTTGTTTATTTATGCATCCGAGCGATTGCTCTTCTTTCTCTGAGCACAGGTCAGACGGCAGAATCGTTCTTGAATTTCTTTAGTTCCTCGTTGATGGAAACACCGTGCATAGTGGAATAGATCAGGTACACGATACCACCTGCCAGACTCCAGAACGCCCCCCCCATATAGACTACAATCGACAGGGGGATGGCCTGTGCACCTGAAATATGCACGGCACTGAACATCGTCACAAAAATGCTTTCCCGCACCCCGAGAGCACCGGGGGTGATGGGAATAGACGCAATCACAGTGATAACCGGAAAAAAAGTCAGGTAGTCAATAAAGGGATTGGGCAGGTGAAGGGCCTGCGCATAGAGCCAGCAGGCGATGGTTTGAAAAAACATATTGAGAAGGGAAAGGACGATTCCAATTAAAATGATACGGCCGTGGCGGCGATACTGATAAAGCAGATCACAGGCCTTGCGAAGAAAAGCCCCTGCGCGCTTTTGACGGTTCAGGTGCTGTAGCAGTGGAATGCGATCAAACAGGTTTCGCTGCAGGAGGACAGTTGTGCCGAGGATGATTCCAAAGAATAGACCCAGCAGGAGAACCGCTGCCATTCGATTGACAGAAGTGGTCCAGAAAAGACCGGGCCGCAACAGGATGATAACACAGCAGAATGAGATCAGCGCAAACAGGCCCACGGCCCGGTCGATAAATGCCGATGCAGCAGCAGCGGCCTTGTGTTGTTGAGATTCCTTGGCGATATAATAGGCACGCGCCACGTCTCCACCGCATGCGCCCAGCATAAAAGAGTTGAAAAACTGGCCGATAAAAAATATCTGAACCGTCTGGAGGAAGCTGCCGCTGATGCCCTGGGTTTTTAAAAGCAGATGCCACCGCAAGGCCCCCATCAGCAGGGCCGCAAAGACACAGCCAATACCCATCAGGTACAGATGACCGTTGCTCAGACTGCTTATAAAGAGGTCGGGAATTCGTTCGAGTTCGCGACCGATAGCTGAGATGAGAAGGTATAAAATGAAAAGTCCCAATCCAATACGGAGGATTGTAAACACTCCTTTAGTACCCATTGGCAGCTTTTTCACAATTCCTGCATGCTGTCGTAGATGTCTTTGAGAGTTGTTTCGATCGGTATCTCCGGAGTCCAGCCCGTCTCTTCACAGATCCGGTCTGTACTCAAAAGGGGAGCCCTGTCGGTGGGGCGATAGAGGTCGGGATCCACCTTCAGCTCGGGTTTTACACCGGCAACCTCACATAATATTTCGAGTATTCGCTGAATTTTCCAAGGTTTTCCTGCTGCCACATTATAGGCCAGGCCTGGCGTACCCTTTTCGATCAACAGCCTGTAGGCCCGCACAACATCGCGCACATCAATGAAATCGCGCTCGCTTTCGAGGTTTCCTACAGACATGGCGTCTTTACTTCGCCCGGAAGCGATCGCCGCCAGTTGCTGTGAAAAAGAGGAGCTGACAAAGCGTTGTGACTGACCGGGGCCAATGTGATTAATCGGTCGAACGGTCATACAGTGCATGCCGTATTTCTCAGCATAAAGGAGTGTCGACAGATCGGCGCTGAGCTTTGTTACAGCGTACAGGCTCTTGGGGTTTTTGGGGTCGGACTCCTGGATCCAGCGATGATCTGTGCTGCCGTAAACTTCACCGGTTGAAATGCACAACATACGGCATTTCGGCACCATATGACGGCAGGCTTCCAGTATATGAAGTGTGCCGCCCACATTGACTTTGAAAGCAGTATCGGGATGCTCCCATGCGGCCGGTACAAAGGCCATACCGGCCAAGTGAATGCAGGCATCGGGCTTTACGTCAGAAAAAGCCTTGTCGACCGCCTGTTTGTCCGTGATATCGACCTTCAGTAAATCTGCTGCACCCCCATCATGATCGAGCATAATGGGCGTGTGTCCGGCCTGCCGTAACTCGCGTACCGCATGCCGGCCTACAAAGCCGAGAGCACCTGTAACTAAAACGCGCATCAGATCAGGACTGAAGTCGTTTCATATCTTCATCCACCATCATGGTGACCAGCCCTTCAAAACTGACTTCGGGCTCCCACCCGAGAGCTTCTTTGGCTTTGGCGGGATTGCCGATCAAATGTTCCACTTCAGCGGGACGGTAGAATTTAGGATCAATAACGACATACTCTTCATAGTTAAGTCCGACATGTGAAAAGGCGTGTTCACAGAATTCACGCACTGAATGTGCTTCACCGGTAGCGACCACGTAATCGTCGGGTTGGTCCATCTGCATCATCTTCCACATGGCCTTGACGTAATCTCCGGCAAATCCCCAGTCACGGCATGCATCCAGATTACCCAGTCGCAGTTCTTTCTGCATACCCAGTTTTATTTTAGCAACACCGTTTGTAATCTTACGGGTGACAAACTCGAGACCTCGGCGTGGACTCTCGTGGTTAAAGAGGATCCCTGAGCAGGCAAAGAGATCGTAGCTTTCGCGGTAATTCACGGTAATGTAATGCCCATACACCTTCGCTACAGCATAGGGGCTGCGCGGATAGAAAGGTGTTTTTTCCGTCTGGGGCACTTCGAGCACTTTTCCAAACATCTCACTGCTTGAGGCCTGATAGAATTTGGCTTCGGGTGCCTTTAGGCGCAGGGAATCCAGCAGCCGGGTGACACTGATACCGGTAAATTCACCCGTCAGCATGGGCTGGCTCCAGGATGTCGGAACAAAGGACATAGCCGCGAGGTTGTAGACCTCGTCGGGCTGAATTTCTTCCATCAGTTTAATGAGCGACAACTGGTCCAGTAAGTCGCCCTGTCTCAGATGAATTTTGTCACGCAGGTGTTCAATGCGTTCAAAATTCTCGGTACTTGAGCGGCGCACCATGCCGTACACTTCGTAACCATGTTCCAACAGCAATTCTGCCAGATACGATCCATCTTGTCCGGTAACCCCGGTAATAAGTGCTTTCATTGTCGTTTTAGTTCCTCTCTTTACACTGATTAACTGTCATTCTCTCACTTGTTCTTCAAGTTTTTTAAAAAAGGCCATACACTCTTTCAACTCCTCTGCGCCAGCAGAGGAAGAAGGTTCCAATACGAGTAGCTTAGCTTCATTCATATAAGAGGTAAAGCGTGTAAAATCAACTTTTCCCTTTGGTGGGACAACGTGATCGGTTGCTGGCGGAAGAACATCGTGCACGTGCATGCCGGCCAAATAGGGTGCCAGTTTTTCCAGCCATCGTTCGTGGTTGATAAGGCGTATGTTTTCACGAACCTGGCCGTGACCTATATCGTGCCAGTATTGTATATAAGGGCTGTCAAAGTGCTGAAGCAACTGCAGTAATTCCACTTCCGTTGGAATGGCTTCCCAAGTAGGTAGGTTTTCAATACCGATCACCATATGGTGCTGTTCGAGCACCGGCAGCAACGCCTCCAGCCCCTCATACAGAAAGGGGAGCTGTCTTTTCACTTTTTTATCGCGCAGCACCTGAAGTTTAGAGTGCATCTTCTCAAATCGCTGTGAAAACTGTTTGCCCTGCGCATAAAGCATGAAAAGCTCGGGTGACAAGCGTTTCATATCAACATTTCCACTGTGCATAACAACAGTAGAGGCCCCCATCTCGGCGGCAAACTCTATGGTCTTGGTCGTGTGTCGGACTGCCAGCTCCCGTTCGCGACGGTCTTGGCTTGCCAGGGTGTACAGTTCAGGGTGCCCCCGAGGTGCCCCCACAGGAACCGGGCAGTAGTTATGGACACTGGTGATGGAAACAGCGCCGCTTTGATGCATCTCCTGTACGCCGGGAACCAGATCGAGCCGCAGATCATAGCCCAGCTCAACCCGGTCGATACCTAGCTCCAGAATTTCTTCAATGAGCGCGCTTCCACTGGTATGACGGGACGCATTCCATCGTGTTGAGAGGGCAAATTTCATATTCAAATCGGGGTAAAAAAAAGGAAACCCGAAACGGGTTTCCTCATAGATGTTTACGGTATTAGCGGCGAGGGCCTGTACGAGACTCCTGGCGACGCTTTTTTTCGCTCGGTTTTTCGTAATGACGGTGCGAACGAATTTCGCGCATGACGCCTTCACGGTCCATCTTTTTCTTCAAGCGCCTCAGCGCTTTATCGATATTTTCACCTTTACGGACTTTTACTTCAGAAACGATCAATGGAATTCACCTCCCCAAAACGTTGTATGCGGTTAGCAGTATTCACTGTTTACGGGCGCCCGACGGAATCATAGACGAAACCGGCCGCCCTCATGGTCGACGGATCAAAGACATTACGCGAATCAATCACGACGGGGCAGCGCATCACATCTTTGAGAGCCTTAATGTCAATATTTTTAATCTCAGGCCACTCCGTCAAGATTAGAAGTAAATCGGCATCCCTGGCGCATTCCAGCAAATCCTGAAAATAATCGGCATCGGGATGTACCGATTTAAACATCTCTTCAGCCACCGGATCCCACAATTTTACGTGCGCCTGCGCTTCTTTGAGCTGGGCGACAAAATCGAGGGCTGGGGCTTCGCGAATATCATCGGTGCCAGGTTTGAAAGCCAGCCCCCAGATAGCGACATTTTTATCCTGTACCACCCACAGTTCCTTGTGCACCTTCTCCATGATAAATTCACGTTGATCCTTGTTAATCTGCTGGACCTCTTTGAGCATTTTAAATTCCACATCGAGTTCATCGGCGAGGTATACGAAGGCATCTACATCTTTCGGGAAGCAGGATCCGCCATAGCCGACGCCCGCTTTCAGGAATTGCGGTCCAATGCGTTTATCGAGACCCATGCCGTGGGCGACCTCCTCCACGTTGGCACCGGCCTTTTCGCAAACGCGGGCCACCATGTTGATAAAGGAAATCTTCGTTGCCAGAAAGGAATTCGATGCATGTTTGGTCAGCTCGGCACTGGCGATATTCTTCATCTCGATGTACTCACACCCCGTCTTTTCAATCACCGGCTTATAGACTTCACGCATCAGTTCACGGGCCCGTTCGCTCTCCGAACCGACGACAATGCGGTCGGGGTTCATGGCGTCTTCAATAGCGGTTCCTTCTTTGAGAAATTCAGGATTGGATGCGACATCGAACTCAATTTTGCTGTCGAGATATTTGGCTACGGTCTTTTTCAGCTGCATACCGGAATTGACTGGCACCGTACTCTTTTCAACCAGCACCTTGTAGGAAGTCATGTTCGCCGCTACTTCACGTGCGACCTGTTCAACGTAGACCATATTTGCCTGTCCGCGATAGCCCGGGGGTGTGCCTACAGCAATAAAGATCACATCGGCAAATTCGGTACCCTCCTTCAAACTGGTGGAAAACCTGAGCCGCCCCGCTTCATAATTGCGCCGGCACATTTCTTCGAGGCCGATTTCGTAGATGGGCATTTTCATGTCATGCAGCATTTCAACTTTTTTCTCATTATTATCGATGCACATGACGTCATGGCCGAATTCCGAGAAGCAAACGCCCGTGACAAGTCCTACATAACCAGTGCCCACAATTGTAATTTTCATGTTTTATCTCCATTTGCATTGAACTGGTTCAATGCTGCCTTCATAAATAGTTTCGAATCAATGAGTGGGACACATTGCCCTTTTTCGATCTGAAAGACAAGCATTATGAAAATAATTATTTTAGGAGCCAGCGGTTTTCTGGGTAGGGCTGTAGAGCGGGCCGTGCAGTCCTTTGATGTCGTGGCATGTGGTCATTCCAACAGCAGCGGACGAGATGTGACCTGTGATATACGCGATGAGAAATCCGTCCGTGCACTCATGGCGCAAACGCAGCCCGATGTGGTCATCCACCTCGCCGCCTACCGCAGCCCCGATTTCTGCGAAGAAAACCGGTGGGAAGCTGAGCGTTTGAATGTTGGAGCCGTCGGGCATGTGGCGGCGCACATACCAAAGGGATGCCGTTATGTGTATGCCAGTACTGACTACGTATTCGATGGAGAGGCGCCGCCGTACACCGAAACAGATATGCGTAACCCCGTCAATGTCTACGGAGAGACCAAATGCAGGGCTGAAGATCTGGTGCTGGAAAAAGCGTTCAGTGCCGTGCTGCGCTTTCCCGTTTTAATCGGGTGCGGTTCCGATGCTGCACACTCCGGGTTTCTGTATCAGCTTTATAAGACGGTCCATGATGGTACACCATTCGTTGCCGATCATGTTATTGTGCGGCACCCCACATGGATTGAAGACGTCGCGGCCGCGCTTCTCTTTATAATTGAGCAGCGGATTGAAGGTGCTCTCCACTACAGTTCGGAACAGGGAATGACGCTGTATGAAGCCTTGCTGAAAACCGGCAGGCTGATGGGGAAGGGGACCTCCCATATTCAACCGTCGGACGAAGTGGTGCCGCGCCCTGCCCGCCGTCCGCTGAATTCAAAACTCGATGTACATAAGATAAAATCACTCGGTTTTAAACAATTCACACCGTTTGACGATGTATGGTCAAAGTTCAACCATCGTTGATTCATTTGGGTCTTCCGCAGAATCTGTGAGTAAAAAGAGACTTGGCGAATTGCAGGATGTCTTAATACTTTGCTGGAAATGTTGGAAAATAGCGGATCGAAGGGGAGGAATACACGGCTGGGCATACTCAGCTATTCGAGGCCCCGCAGGGTTTTTCTTGCCGAAATCCGGATGCCAAAATCCGGAATAGGCAAGTGTCTGCACAGCAGCGAATGGTGTCTGTTCCCGTCCGCGGGAACCGGT
>CAYXEW010000049.1:16775-18925 GCA_964464115.1 uncultured Verrucomicrobiota bacterium | reverse complement strand
AAGCGGAAACGCGGGTCGAGCGATTTGTTCCGGCGCGCTTCGCGCCGGGGCAAATGGCTCGACGAAGTCAGCTCCGCATTCCAGGCGGCGCGCAGCGCCGCCTGGAACGCTTCCACTAACGGGCGGCGGTATGCCGTACCGTTCAGTGGTTTTGTTCTACACCCCATGTTATCCACAGCAATCACTCGATCCTGAACAATCGCACGCGCATGAATTGCCGGTCTTCATTCCCTTCTGGTACTCCAGAAGGCGGGCCTTCCGCAACTCCTTGAGGTCGGCCCTGTTCAGGACAATGTCCATACCGTCCTCGGGCACCGTGGCGCAGGCAAATTTCTGCTCTCCGTCTATCTCAGCAACGCAGGCATGACAGCATCCCTTGCTTTGTTTAGCTCGATAGCACGCGGCAGGGATGCCTATTCCCGCACGATCTGCAATGTTGACGATATTTTTGTCAGAGGGATCCACGTCGATGGTCCGTCCGTCGATTGTGATCTTCATGATTTTCAGCTCCGCCTGGAATATATTTTAGCCGCAAGAGAGCGCATAGATCGCAAAAAAAGTTTTTTTTCAGGGCTCGGATTCCTCTTTACTGCCTGTCATTGTCTTGTCTTGAGGTAAGTTGTCAAATCCCTGTAGTAGTTTTCATGTGGGCCTATCATAATCAATTCAAGAGTTTCAGCATCTGCTGTACGGTAGGAAAGCAGATATTGTGTTGCGTGAATCTTGAACTTGTATACGAAAATGCCCCGAAGTTCTCCACGCTTCTCTTGACCGATGGCGGGATTAGCGATGATCTTTCGGATCTGTTGATCCAACACCTTCTTTTCCTGTTTTGCGAATTGACGGACTCGCTTCTCGAATGTGCGTGATTGGATGATTCTCATAATATCTCAACCAAATCGGTATTCAGTCGACTCGCCTTGATTCAGCTCTTCGATGCCGATCAAGACGTCCTTGATCAAACGGTATGTCAGGTCTGGGTTTTCTTCGGCACACTTGCCGATGCGTGCCCAGTGCTCGATCTGGCCTGTCACAGACCGATTGTCGACAACACTAAGCAACCGTGCCTCACGCACGAGATTCTCCGAAACGCGTACGGCTGTAGTCATACCATCACCTCCATTTGCTTTTGTATGTTGCAATAGTGTCACATATTGTTGTATAATGCAACGGATTTCTTTTTAGAAAACGAATGCGGAGCGCAGCGTAGCCCGCGGATCGTCTTGGATAACCTTCAAAAAATGGCGCAGCTATTTTTGCAAAGTTTATCCGATTGTTGGCCCCGTGATCTCAACCATGGATTTGCCGGATTCGAGAATGTCTAACGCAGACCTGAGTGTTGACCTAAGAATCCGGCGCAGATTCTCGTTTGAGGTGTTGCCGCAGGTGACCCACAACACCTTAGGGGGTGGACCATGCTAGGTGAGGAGGTGAGGTAAATCGGCATCTTTTGTCAGAATCGTAACGTTTGCCTTGCGCGCGGCTTTGGAATATAGGGAAATCCTTGGCTTCCCGAAGACCCACGTCTCGGGCTGCCTGCGCGGGAACATCAAACGTGTCCGTAATCCACTTCGCCAGGGATGGCGAAAGATGTGCGTCAATCCAGATCATTATGCGGCCACAACCGGGTGGTCAATATGCTTGGAAGCATATTGAAGGGATGCCTTCAGGTCTTCAATTTGAAGGTCCGGCATTTCCTTGAGTATCTGCTTGGCTGTCAGGCCGGACGAAAACAGGTCTAGCACGTCGGTCACCCGAATTCGCATGCCTCGGATACACGGACGCCCACCACACTGCTCAGTATCAACCGTGATTCTATCGGTCAAGTAAGTCATGCCAGTACTCTCCCATTTGCGGTAAGAATACCACTTGACTGTCGGGTTGTCACTTCTCTTCTGGGGCCAATGTCGAATGAAGTGAGCGCGACAATCCGCGGGCGGAGCGAAGCGTAGCCCGAATAAGGTACCAGCCAAAGAATGACGAGCCTCTTCCCCCATCCGTGGGACGGCCTTGCCATCCGTGGGTCATTTATCACATCGAAATGCTGAGCCCCGTCGCTCTACTCCCCCAAAGCGGCAATTCAGATTGCCGCACTCCAAACAAATATGGAGTGCAGTGACGAGCCCTTCCCCCATCCGTGGGACGGCCCT
>CAYXEW010000049.1:8260-16765 GCA_964464115.1 uncultured Verrucomicrobiota bacterium | reverse complement strand
CTCTTTTATTTATTGGGACGCCGGCCCCGGCATCCGCACACAGAACCGGCCCGCGAGGCCGTGGGCCCTCCCGTAAAACCTCCCAAATCGATAAATAGCTCTTGTATTGTTCATAAATATTTCTCAGCGATGCATCCTTGATCATCCTCGCTCCGCTCCTCCCAAAGCGGCAATTCAGATTGCCGCACTCCAAACAAACAAGTGCGGTGACGAGCCCCTTTCCCCATCCGTGGGACGGCCCTGCCATCCGTGGGTCATTTATCACATTGAAATACTGAGCCCCGTCGCTCCGCTCCCCCCAAAGCGGCAATTCAGATTGCCGCACTCCAAACCAATATGGAGCAAAGGGTTTTCCTGTTTGATCATGACCGTTCTTAAAGGTGCCAATTTGTGCCAAAAAACATATGCTTAAGCTATTTTTTAGCCACCTGAAAGAGGTTAATTCATTCCATGACAGTCTCTTACACAGGTCCGACCCCAGGGTATTCACAGGGTCTATTTGTTGGCTAGCTTTCCGCTACTAATTTACTAATGATTTTAGTAAATTTAACGGGATTTTTCAACGGTTGACCAGCTGCAATGTAAGCCTCTCCGAGCATTACTTCCATTAAATCAGTCACCCTTCCCGCTTCCCCTTCTCCATCAAAGATTTCCTTCATCCTAATGACAGCCGGATGATCGGCATTCAATTCCAGGATGATTTTTGATTCGGGGACCGGTTGCCCCATTGCCTTCATAATTTTTTCCATCTGGGGGTCTATGGCATTTTCATCCATCACCAGACAGCTTGCCGAATCCGTCAGACGGGAAGACAAACGAACCGCTTGGAGATCATGCTCATACTGTTTCTGAAAGGCCGTCAACAAACCTTCAAATGCCTTTTTCTGATCTTCCTGAACATCTTTTTCCTGATCATCGCCAAGATCCAGGTCACCCCGATCGATGGCCTTCAATTGTTTCCCTTTGTAATCAGCCAAGCTACTGACAACCCATGAGTCTACAGGGTCAACCATCAGAAGCACTTCATAGCCCCGACGTTCAAATGCTTCCAGATGGGGGGACCGTCTCGCCTGCACTTCTGACGGGCCGACCAGGTAGTAGATTTCTTTCTGTTCAGAAGGCATGCGTTCCACGTAATCCCCCAGCGAGATCAGCTGACCGGCATCGGTTTTACTGGAAGGATACATCACCAATTCCTGCAACTTCTCCTTATTGTCAAAATCGGCGTAGAGGCCCTCTTTAAGAACCCGCCCCAACTCCAGATAAAAACCCGTGTATTTTTCGGCTTCCTTTTCTTTCATTTCCAGCAAAGCGCTCAGCACTTTACCCGTTACGCTTTTTCGTATTTTTCTGATGATCGCATCATCCTGGAGCATCTCCCTTGACACATTCAGCGGTAGATCACTGGAGTCGACCACGCCGTTCACAAAGCGCAAATATTCAGGCATGAGTTCTTTGCACTGATCCGTAATGAATACATTCTTTACATATAAATGGACGCCCTTATGCCCATCCGGCATAAAGAGATCCATCGGTGCTTTTCCGGGGATATAAAGTAGTGCATTAAACTCTGTCGTCCCCTCTGCCTTGTAGTGAATGACCTTCAAAGGCTCTGCATAGTCATGACTGACGTGCTTGTAAAATTCGTTGTATTCCTCTTCGCTGACATCCTGTTTATTCTTTTTCCAGATGGCTTTCATGGAGTTCAACGTTTCTTCTTTCAACTCCTCTTCATCGGAATCGTCTTTTTTTCGCTTCACCTCCATGACAACAGGAAACGCGATGTAGTCAGAATACTCTTTGACAATGCTGCGCAGGCGCCACTCTTCCAGATACTCATCCAGGCCCTCCCTTAAATGGAGCGTGATACTGGTGCCGTGCCCCTCTTTTTCGATTTCCTGCATCGTGTATGACCCCGCGCCATCAGACACCCATTTCACGCCCGGCTCGTCGGAACCCGCCCGTTTTGTCGTCAGCGTCACTTTGTCGGCCACCATGAAAGAAGCATAAAAACCAACCCCGAACTGTCCGATGAATTCCACATCGGCCGCTTTTCCGTTCTCCCTCAGATTTTTCAGAAAAGCCCCGGTTCCGGAGTTCGCTATTGTCCCGATATTGCGTTCCACCTCATCGAGAGTCATACCAATGCCATTATCTTCAATGGTGAGGGTTCTAGACGCCGCATCCGGTATCAGCCGGATGTTAAATTCCACATCCTCTCTATGCATTTTTTTATTGGTCAGGGCCTCAAACTTCATGCGGTCAATGGCATCGGATGCATTGGAAATGAGTTCCCGCAGGAAGATCTCTTTTTTTGAATAGAGAGAATGAATTACCAGATCCAGCAGTTGCCGTACTTCTGCTTTAAACTTGCGTGTTTTCTTTGCCATATGTTGCTCCTTCATAAATGTGAACGCTTATAGATAACGAAGATGGTCAAATGTTCAACATTTTGATTGTTTTTATTTACTCCTTGTTTTATTTGATCCATATGGCAGAGGGCATCGTATCCATTATCATTGCAGCGCTCATTTTTCTGGTTGTGCTGTTTGTCATGGTATTCCCTCTGCAGATGGCAGCGCGGTTCATGCAGGCGGAGAGAAGTTCTGCACTGTGGTGCCTACTGGCCCTCGTTTGCTCGAATATCGCCCAGTCACTAGCACCGGTCTTTCTCCCTCTGAGCGCTATTCTGTCCCTACTGTTATCTGCGGCTGTCTTTGCAGGTATGCTGGGCACCTCTTTTTTAAAAGGGATCGGCATCGCGCTGTTACACGGCTTCTTTTCTTTTATGCTGATCATTCTCTTCCTTGCTCTGGGCCTGGGTTTTGCTTCTGCCGGATCGATTTTTTAACGCTGTTCCAGCCGTAAAGACTGCACGGTGCGGAAGTCTGAATACTGGTGCCCGGCATTTTTGCTCTTCACGCTTTGCACCTGCTGCCAAGGGTGTTACAACGTGAGCATGTCTGACAGGCTCTATCGATATCTGGAATGCGCGGCACTTTACATAGGCCTGCCCGTATTCCTTTATGTATACCCCATACCCGTTCCCAAACTCCTCATCATGGGTGCCATTGCGGCAGGCTGCCTCATCGTGTTGAGAAGCGAGCCTGAGAAGGACATGCAAAAACATTTCCGAATTCCTGAAAAGGCACAAGTCAGAAACGTTTGCCTGATTGCTCTAGCGGTATTTGTTATACTCCTGCTCGGCATTTTCTGGTTTGATCGGACCTCTCTCTTCATTTTCCCCAGGACCAAGCCTGGCGTCTGGGGGCTTGTCATGCTGCTCTACCCACTCTTTTCCGCCCTTCCCCAAGAGCTGGTATACCGAACGTTTCTCTTTCAGCGCTATAAAAACGTACTACCCCAGCCCATACTGCTGTTACTGAGCACACTGGCATTCGCACTGCTTCACATTTTCTTCAACAATGCACTGGCTTTGGGGGGGTCTGCCTTGGCAGGGGGTTTATTTACATACCGCTATTTTAAACACGAATCTCTCTGGCTGGTAACGCTCGAACACGCCCTCTACGGCTGCATTGTCTTCACGGTGGGACTCGGTCAGTATTTTTATCTCGGAGCGACGCGCCTGCAATGAATGTTGAACGGGGGGGCACCGGAGGTGTCAATTTCAACAGAAGCTTATTGTATATAAGAACTGAAGTGGTAGGTTCTCTCTGACAAAGAATAGAACACAAGAAGAACAAACGATGATAAAAAAAATAATTTCCACAACTCTTTTGTTTGCGTTTTTCACAACTCTTTCAAGCTGGGCTCTGATACCCGCTGAAGACGGCACGCTGTCGGTTTATAGCCGCGCAGGTAAAATGCTGACAGAGACGATGCCCCGCCTGCATCTGTATAGGACGAGCTTCGATGACAGCGTTGCCACCAATGCGTTAATGTCCTTTATCAAAAAGCTGGATTTTGATCACACTGTCTTCTTCCGTCATGATGTGACCATGTACATGCAGCGGGCTGAAGACTTGGATGACGCGCTGGCCTCAGACGGAGATCTCGACATCGCTTTTGATATTTATGATGCCTATATGAAGCGCTTGAGCAACCGGATCGATTATGTCAGACAGTTGCTCAACCATGGTTTTAATCTGGATATAGACGAAACATATCAGTGGGACAGAGACGATGAGGCATGGCCGCTTAATGACATAGAACGAGACGAAATCTGGCGAAAAAAAATAAAAAATCAATATATCGGCATGATTCTGGCGCGCGAAATGAAGAACGCGGTCGCGACGCAGGAGACCAGCGCCGTTCATAGCGATTCGACCAATGCAGTGGTTGATAAACAGGCCACGGCACCAACCAACACCCTGCCCGAGACGACCATAGAGGAAGACATACTGAAGGCCGCAGAGCGCAGGTATGCGATACTCCGCGATAATGACGCCCACTGGCTTTTAACCTCGTATTTAAAATCCTTTACAGCCATCTATGACCCGCACTCCGAGTACATGTCCGCCCATAACACGGAAGACTTTAATATTGGGATGAAGCTATCACTCGTCGGCATTGGGGCCCTGCTCTCGACGGCAGATGACGGTGCCGCAAAAATTGTACGCATCATTCCCGGCGGTCCCGCCGAAAAAGACGGTCGTTTGAAAGCGGGCGACAAAATAATTGCGGTGGCTCAAGGCGTTGAGGATCCGGTCGATATATTACATTGGCCCCTGAGCCGCAGCGTAAGATTGATCCGGGGCGAAAAAGATACCACCGTGGTGCTTTCCGTGATCCCGGCATCTGATCCGGCGGGCACATTAGTGGAAAAGATTGATCTCGTACGCGACGAAGTCAAACTGGAAGACCAAGCCGCCAAAGGGGAGATCAAACAGCACATCAACCAGCAAGGAGAAACAAACCGATACGGCATTATAACCATTCCCGACTTTTATTCAGATATCCAAGGTTTAAGAGAAGGCCGGAAAAACGTCCGGAGCCTCACGCACGACGTCCAGAAAATCCTCAAAAACTTTGAAACAGGCAAGGTGGCGGGAATTGTCATAGACCTGCGCAATAACGGCGGTGGGGCTTTGAACGAAGCGGTTACGCTGAGTGGTCTTTTTATCCCGAAAGGTCCAGTCGTCCTAGTCAAAACACGGTACAAAATCGACAGTCTGAAAGACCGAGATCCATCCATGCACTACAGCGGCCCACTGGTGGTACTGGTAAACCGACTGAGCGCATCGGCATCGGAGATTTTTGCCGGCGCCATGAAAGATTACGGCCGGGCCATCATTGTCGGAGACCAACAAACCCACGGCAAGGGTACCGTACAGTCCCTGATGAGTTTAAAACAAGATGAGCCGGAACTGGGCTCACTCAAGGTTACATCAGCCAGTTTCTACCGCATAAACGGCGAGTCCACCCAGAACAGCGGCATTCAGTCTCATATCCATATACCGTCACCTCTCGACTATATGGAAATTGGTGAACAGTATATGCCGTTTGCCCTGCCGAGTTCCCGTATCCGCTCAACGTATTACCGCGAATTTGGAAACGCAAATCTGACCTCCGGCACGCTCGAACGGCTTTCCGCAACCCGACGGGCTGAAAACGCCCGGTTCCACGATTACATGCAGGTACTTGCAGAACACAAGCGCTACAGAGACACCAAAACAATATCGCTCTTACTCCATGAAAGACGCAAACGGGCTGAAGCGGAAAAGCGGCTCAATGATCTGCTAAAAAACGTACAGCCCGCTGCAAATGAAGAAGAGGTCAACGGCGAGGAAGCATCTGATGACCTCATCATGGAAGAATCGCTGTCGATACTGGATGACTTCAAGGGGCTTTACAAAGACTACTCGTTCACACCCGGAAGCCTGTCCGAATGGAGCAAAAGGCAATTGATTCCTTAAGGTTCACGCGTTTAAAGCCTGCAACGAAGGCGGGCTTTTTTCAGAATGAACAATAATAAATGGCTCTTCGTACTATTTCGTCGAAAGCGTGTACTATCTCTAACCTGCATTATTCATAAAAAACGCCATAACAAATAGTACGTATTGAATAACATGCGTGTATGAAAAATGCTGCATCTGATTTGTTGCCATGGATTTGCGGTGGGAAATTACAGCTGCATCCCTGGCGTCTCACAGCTACAGCATTTTGAACCACGAGGGATTGCCGATTTTGCCGCATCAATGGACCTTTCCATTAACCGTCACTATTTTTCATCTTCCACGAAATTCTACGAGGAACCTAATAAATTGACGGAAGTCAGCCTTATTGAACATTCAATAAATAGCTTATTTCGATTGCAGTTGTCGCCGAAATCCCTAAAATCCGTGCGTACTTTTTGAGATCGAAACAGTTCTTGAATAATAGAGAAAGCAATATGAAAAAAACATTTGAAATGATGAGGAACCCGACCAAAAGCGTGCAAAAAGATCAACTTAAAGATCTGATGCTCTTTCATTTGAAATATACGCGTGGGAAAGACTGGCGCAGTGCTACCGACTACGATTTATATGCCAGCTTTTCAATGGCCGTGCGGGACGTGGCGGTCGATCGATTCATTGCCACCCAGCGAGCCTACCTGGATAACGATGTTAAACGCACCCATTATCTTTCCATGGAGTTTCTAATCGGACGCCTGCTGGACAGTAATATGCTGGCTCTGGGTATACACAACATGGCTTCCGAAGTACTCCAAAGTCTGGATGTCGACCTCAGTAAAATCTGTGACCTCGACGTTGAAGCGGGTCTCGGTAACGGCGGCCTGGGAAGACTGGCCGCCTGCTACCTCGACTCTCTGGCCTCTCTCGAATTACCAGCGTACGGCTATGGTCTCCGATACCAGCACGGTATTTTTAGACAGGAAATTTACAACGGCTGGCAGCAGGAGAACCCTGACGACTGGCTTAGTTTACCGTACCCCTGGGAAATGGAGCGCCCCGAATACACCCTGCCCGTACTGGTTTACGGTCGCGTCGAGCGCATGCGTACTTCTCATAATAAAGAAGAGAATATATGGACGGACTGGCAGATGTTTGAGGGCGTCCCCTACGATATACCGGTCATTGGCTATCAGGTAAACACGGCCAACATGCTGCGACTCTGGCGCTCACAGGATTCCAAGGGTTTTCGTCTCGATGTATTCAACGACGGCGAGTATGTCAAAGCGGTGGAAGAGCAGAACTGGGCTGAAAATGTAACCAAGGTGCTTTATCCCTCCGACAGTACCTATGCGGGCAAGGAATTACGACTGATACAGGAGTACTTTCTTGTCACCTGTTCCATACGCGATATTATTCGGCGCTACCAGAAGAACCACAGCAACTGGGATCAGTTCAGCGAGAAGAATGCCGTACAGTTGAATGATACCCACCCGGCGCTTTCCGTTGCAGAGCTGATGCGATGCTTCATTGATGAACACGAACTGACATGGGATCACGCATGGGAGATTACCACTAAAACACTGGCTTATACGAACCATACGCTGTTGCCGGAGGCCCTGGAAAAATGGCCGGTAGACCTGCTCAATAAATGCCTCCCACGCCATTTGCAGATTATATACGGTATTAATGAGCGGTTCCTGCAGAAGATTGAAATGAACTTCCCCGGTGATAGCGAACGCATCAAAAATGTATCCCTGGTGGAAGAATATCCAGTGAAACAAATCAGAATGGCCAACCTGGCACTGGTCGGAAGCCACACGATCAACGGGGTGTCAGCGCTGCACTCGAATCTGCTGCGCGAAACGACCATGGGGGATTTTAAAGAAGTCTTTCCTGATCGCTTTACTAATGTGACCAACGGCATTACACACCGCCGATGGTTACTCCAGTGCAACCCCGATCTCTCAACACTGATCACCGAGCAGATTGGCGATGGATGGATTCAAAACCTGGAAGAATTGAAAAAGCTGGAAAGAGTTGCGGACAACAAGAAGTTCCAGGATCAGTTCATGGAAGTTAAGTTGCGGAACAAAGAAAAGCTGGCGGCGCACACCCTCGAGACGACCGGTCAGATTATGATGCCGGAATCTATGTTTGATGTGCAGATAAAGCGCCTGCATATGTATAAGCGCCAATTGCTGAGCGCGATGCATATCATCTATCTCTACCAGCAGATTAAGGCGCAACCCTCCATAGACGTAACCCCTAGAACTTTTATTTTTGCGGCGAAGGCTGCGCCCTCTTATCACATAGCCAAAAGGGTTGTTAAATTGATTAACAGTCTCGGCGAAGTAGTGAATAAAGATTCCGATGTGGCGGGACGGCTGAAAGTCGTATTCCTGCCGGATTATAATGTAACGCTGGCAGAAAAAATTATACCGGCAGCCGATTTGTCAGAGCAAATCTCTACAGCCGGCAAAGAAGCTTCGGGCACAGGCAACATGAAGCTGTCGCTGAACGGAGCGCTGACCATCGGTACATGGGACGGAGCCAATATTGAAATCGCGCAGCATGTGGGTGAGGACAATATTTTCATCTTTGGCCACCGCGAAGAAGAGCTCAAGGAACTGGCTGAACAAGGCTATAATCC
>CAYXEW010000049.1:289-8250 GCA_964464115.1 uncultured Verrucomicrobiota bacterium | reverse complement strand
AAAGACTTGCGGGCCGTTATGGACTGCCTGGTCGGCAACACACTCAATCCCTATGAGCCGGATTTGTTTATTGAACTGTTCAACGAGTTAACACATGACGGCGACCACTTTTTCTATCAGGCGGATTTCCGAAAGTACATTGAATGCCAGAAACAGGTGTCGGAACTGTTTAAAAATAAGCGTCTGTGGGCTGAAAAAGCTATTTTAAATGTGGCCAGGATGGGATGGTTTTCGAGTGACAGAAGTATCCGGGAGTACGCCGAACGGATCTGGAAAATTGAACCCCTCCATATTGAGCTGGAGGAGGCTTTTTATCCAGGAAAAGGGGCAAAGAAACAATAACAAGGCGGCGGGCGACAGGTGGATTAACAACCCGCTCTAAACAGTGGGTTACAAAGACCGCTTGCATCCCTGAAACACCATGACCAGCGGTATGCGGGCAAGGTGCTGGTACAGGGCGGCCCAGTCATCACTGTAATACGGGATGAGCTGACTGATTTGGTCGGGCGACATGTCATCAACGGGCAGAGGCCTCGGTTCGATGAAATTTTCGACTGTTAAACCGGCACAGCGAAACCATGAAAACATTTCCGAAACAGTAAAAAATTGTGATTCAATGTGCCCCTCACCGGCCTCACATTCACGCTCATCGGGAGGTATGTTGTAGTAATCCTGTACCAATACACCTTCTTCGCCGGTTTCCAGCTCGACCCAACTGCCGCCATAAAGAGGGTGGCCGGCCGTCTGTAAGAGCATGCCGTTTACATTCAACATGTCACTGCATTGCTTCACAACACCCGCAGGAAAACGGGAAAACGGTAATGAGTAGGTTGAATGAATAAGGTCGAAATGGCCATGACCCCATGCAGATAATTCATCTACATCCGCATGAAAAAAATCAACTGATACGCCTTCCCTATCAGCCATTTTACGGCCTATTTCAAGCTGTTTGACAGAAATATCAAACGCAGCACAGCGAGCGCCCCGCTTAGCCATATAGATACTGTTCTGACCCGCCCCACAGCCCAGTTCGAGACACCTCAAGCCCTCCAGTTGGTCTGGCAACAGCTTCATAGAGCGGTCGCCTGGAAGTAACGGCCCATAATGAAAGTCGTCACAACTGATGCGGGTAACGTGCTGATACTCTTCTGCTACAGAATCCCAGTAAAGCTCATTCAGATTTTTCATCAGGACGAATGCCGTTGGCGGCCTGATCGACTATTTTAAATGGCCGAGCATCATCTGTAAATCTTCCTGCAGGCTTTGCAGGTCTTCTTCGTGCTCTTCTTCCTCAGACAAAATCTGCAGGGCCAAATTATACGTTACGGGATCACCATCGCGGGTTTTATCCATCATGTCACGATATACTGAAATGGCGCACTGTTCGCCCTTGATATTCTGTTCCAGGAGCGTCCCGACAAAGGCATCCGCAGGAGCATCGTACCCGCAGTTTGTAAAATCATACCATTGCTTCGGCTCCAGTACGGGGTTACCGCCCAACTGAATAATTCGGCCGGAAACCAGTTCTGCGTGGTTCAGTTCTTCGGTCGCGTGCTGAAGCAGTTCGGAGGCCACGGCATCTTTCATGGGCCCCTTGGCCAATTTTGCACCCAGCCAATACTGATGGTAGGCAAACCACTCGTCACAGTAAGCCCGGTTCAACAAGTCCACCAACTCCTTAATATCCATACTGACAATTTCTCTACCTTTGCTGCCCATCTGATGTTCCTTTCTTTAGTGCTTTGATTGGTTGATGAATACCATTATTCACCCATTTTATCAATTTATAATTTTCAGTGAAACAGTTAGCCTGCATTATGCACGCGTTCAAAATGTTGTATTCCGCACAAGCGCATGCGCGTCAACCTAAGCAAAGTGCCTCGATGGTCTTTTGAAAATTGGTTCTGTCTCGCCTTCGCTCATAGAAAGCATGTGACTGTATCAGGTGCGCAATGAACTGGTTGAGTGGTATAGCGAGGAGGGCAGCAGCGAAAACGACGGAGAAGTTGCCGAGCAGATTGGCAACCCGCAAGATGCTCGCATGTTGCCGCTTGGGGGCAAAGGCTTCAATGGCCATATGTGTGCGATGTACAATAGCGCAAAAGATAAGCTTGGATGCAATGGAGGCCCGCCATAGAGATTCTGATGCGGTATTCAGTTCATCAATACGCAGATGTGATTTCCATACCTTGAAGACAACTTCGATTCGCCAGCGGCGATAACGTGCACCTGCTGATTCGGCGATCTTTCTTGCCGGGCCGTTCGTTACGCTTGCCTTCCTGTCACGTTCCAGGAGATCTGAGTGTACGAGTAGAGGTCCTTCGGTCGGAGCGGTCTTTCCGTATTCGTACACGCGAAACTCTCCCCTCCATTTTCCCGCCGAACAGTAGCTATGTCGTTATGCAGACTGATTTTCAGTTTGCAAAAACGGTTTAAATCCGTATCGTCATATCTTGCAGATCAAGGCTGTCCCGGATCGCTGTGGTACTTTTTGAACGGTTGTGTATTATTCAGGTTGCGTGTCATGCATATAAAAACAGATACATCCAAATGCCCTCTTTGCGGCGAAGCCAATCAGTGTGGTGCACATAAAGAGGGTCCCTGCTGGTGTACAACCGTCAAAATTCCTGAAGCATTGATTCGGTTAGTACCGGAAGCCCATGGGCATAAAGCCTGTATTTGCAGGAAGTGTATAGACCGCTTTAACAGCGCCCCTGACACCTTTGCTGATGAACTGGCCGGGCGCAAACCAACTGCTGAGAAGTGAATGTTTATCGTGCAGGGTGAAATTGAACCCTACCATTTTCAATCTAACAACCGGCACCTGTGACGGCCTCAGTGCTACAACAAACGCAATCTAACCTGCATTATTCATAAAAAACGCCATAAGAAATGTAACATATTGAATAGCAATGAATAATGACAGTTGCCAAGGGTTTGCGGTAGTCAACTAAAGCGGCACCCTCGGCGCCGCGCAGCTACAGCATTTTGAATGCGTGCATACTACAGGCTAAAATGGTGCCGGAGGTGGGATTTGAACCCACACGGGTGTTAAGCCCGCTGGATTTTGAGTCCAGTGCGTCTGCCAATTTCGCCACTCCGGCCCATGCGAGAACGTGTTATGTATACCATCAAAACCGACGAAGCAAACCTTTTCCGAAAATTGTAGCAATCCAAAAATCGTAGCAATCCATGTCGCAATGAAAAAAAAGACCTCTCCATTTCAACCGTGTTCAGTGCCGTGTCGCGTGAATTTATGTAAAATTGCTGTCGTCATCATTTTATTTCTGGTGTACTATATTTGCGATTTTCCAAAATAATATAATGAAAAAAGCTATTCTACTAATGTTGCTGTTCTCGCCGGTCTTTTTGATGTTAACCGGTTGCGATGATGACGATAATGATAACAGCGTCTCTGTTACCGGGCCTAATTTGAACGGGTCATGGAGCGGGACGTATTACTTTCTGTTCGGCATGAAACCGTCACAGTCCATATCGGCAGATATAGATCACAGAGGCGAAGTCATCATTATTGACACCAGTATCAGTACCGGCATGGCTGCACGCTTTACCGGATCCATATCGTCAAACGGCCAAATGACACTGACCGATAACTATGACGGGGAAACATGGACGACTTTCTTCGGTGCTGCATCAACCGGCAAAGTGGTCATCGCGGACTATATCTGGGACGATGATATCGGCGCGGCGGAAGACATGGCCATCATATCCCTCACCCGCTAATCGATATCAGGCGATGCCTCGAAGGGGGTTAAGATGCAGGCCATCAAGCAAGGCGCGGCCGGAAAAGTTGGAAAGCTGTCACCTCAGTCAATTTGCCGACTCGTATATTAGCAGACTGGCCATATCATCTTTATAACGCACTTTGCGTTGCGTAAACGCCTGGGACTGCTCCTGCATCTTGAGCAACAGATGCTGGGGCAGGTCGGAGGAATCGCTGCATTCCATTAGCAAATCGGTCAACAACCCATCCAGGTGTTCATTTAAATAGAGTATATTAGCATTGATTCGGTAATGTTGGTGCATTGTTAACGATCGTACAAGCGGAAGAAAAATACCGTCCGTCATAAGCAGCAAAGCTTCTCCAGGTGCCATTTCACCCTTCACGGACTGCTGCTCGAGAACGGGCTTAACCCTCTCTGCCGGCATCCCCCAGTGAGCTGTAAGCTGATGGCTCAAATCCATGAGTTCATTTTGAAGCAACTGCGTTTCCTCGTGCTTCTCAATGAGCGCATGCATCATATTGTGATCCTCTGTCAGACATCTAAATCGCAGCTCATCTGTATCCGACCGATGCCATGAGACATGATAGGCGCGCGAATCCCCCAGCCAGTAAATCTTGTACACATTATGCATGCATATTGCCGCCACCAGACAATACCCGAAGATCGGTTTATTTTTCTTATTGAGCATTGCCAAACTCTGTGTCGACTCGATCAGCCGCTTTGAAAGCAGGACGCCGGCATCATCGACATCGACCGGGTCAGCACGCATCACCGCTTCCGCAGTCTCTTCAAAAAAGTGTTGAATAAATTTATCCAGCCCCGACACACCGGGGTCGCCAATGGTATCAGCCACAAAGCCCACGCTGACCGGATTTGCGCCGCCTCCAAAAAAAGCGCAATAATCAGAACTGTTTCGCGTTGGGTATATTAAAGATGTACTTTCCATGGTTCCGTTTTTATCCCGAGCAGGTATCGATGTCAAGGTGTCGCGAGGCGAGAGCGACGAACGGCATTCATGTACTCCATGATACCACTGTAAATACCCAGTGCCAATGATGCGCGATAGTTTGCATCAATCATGCGGCTCTCTTCGATATGATTTGACAGAAAACCTCCTTCGACGAGGATGGCGGGACAGGGCGCATTTTTCAACACATAGAACCGGGCCCTTCGAACACCCCGGTCGGAAGCCCCCGTGTGTTCAATCAAGGCCTCCTGCACTTCGTAGGCCAACGGAGCACTGGCGTGGCTGAACCGGTTTCCTTTATACGAGGGGTAGCGACGGTCTCTGTCTGATGCATTGGTGGAAGGAAATGGAGGTGAGGTTATGACATACGTTTCGACGCCTTCGGCTGAAGAGGCCGATGCTGCATTTAAGTGTATACTGACAAAGAGGTCCGCATTCCATGCAGCCGCCTTTTTTATCCGCTCATCGAGTGAAAGGTAGTGATCACCGGTTCGTGTCATATACACCCGAAAGCCCCTGTTCACCAGCAGTACCCTCAACCTGCGCGCCACATCCAGGGCCACTCTTTTTTCCTGCACTTTACGTCGACCTTCAGCACCGTTGTCACGCCCACCATGTCCGGGATCAAGGACAATCACACGGTCCCCCTGCCCCCTGACGTGCAAGTGAGGACGCATAACAGGATCAATCACATCGGCTACATCGACATCCGAAATATACCACCGTTTGTGGTGAAGGACGAGTCCCCTGTGGAGCCAGACATGTACCCCGTTGAGCGTACACTTGCGACTCTTTTTTTCAAAGGTTATCCGGCTCCACTTGCTCTCCAAAGAAAGTTCTGTTTTGGATAACACCCTGTAACGCATCCCGTAAAAGCGCGCCAGCTCCTGCAAGGGGACATACGAATCGCCGCCCAGCGATACAGTGCGCCAATTGACGGCTCCCTTTGCATTATAGGTCAGGAACAGACAGAAAACCATGCATAAAAGAGGTCTATGCAAGACATTATAGCGAACTGAATTCATAGCCGGAGACAGCATAACTGAAATTTATACAAAAGCAACTGTATGGAGTATCGATTATGTCGAAAAATACTGTATTGATACGCAAAGATCCGCTACTTATGAAAACATTATATAACACAGCGAGGCATGATGACAGATTTGAGACAACTCGGTGAAGAAGCAATCATAAAAAAAATTGCTTCGATTATCCCGACCAGGGCAGACGTGGCGGTCGGCATCGGCGACGATGCTGCCGTTGTTACGGGAGGGGATTCTCCATTCGACTGGCTGCTGACCTCGGATCCGGTCATTGAAGGCATTCATTTTTTACCGCATGTCACCGGATCAAATGTGGGCAATAAAGCCATTGGCCGCGTTCTGAGCGACATCGCAGCCATGGGCGGTGATCCGCTGTGGTTGCTGATTAACCTGGTCGCACCGGATAATGTCGAATCACAGCACATTGAGGAAATCTACAAATCAGCTGTTAAGACAGCCTCCCGCTATGGTGCCATTATTGTGGGCGGGGATATCACGCAGGGCAATACGCTGGCCATGCATGTATTTGCAACGGGCCGCGTTCCGCATGGATCTGCCGTTTTGCGCTCTGGAGCCCGGGCCGGAGATATCATTTACGTAACGGGCTCGCTGGGATGCAGTATTGAGGGTAAACACCTGACCTTTTCACCGAGAGTAGAAGAGGGGCGCTGGCTTCGAGCCGAAGGCTGGGTCCACGCCATGACCGACATCAGCGACGGACTGATCAAAGATTTACGGCAACTGACAGAATGCAGCGAGGTGGGAGCCCATATTAACATAGACGACCTCCCTCTTTCCGAAATCACTAAACAACGTCATACCGGTGAGTCTCAGTATGAGCATGCGCTCTGTGATGGCGAAGACTACGAGTTGCTTTTCACAGTAGCGCCGCAAAAGGCTCAACCTATGGAAGAGGCATGGCATCTCGTATTTGATACACCCTGTACAGCCATCGGCACCGTTACGGAAAGTTCGCGGGATAACATCTTTATGAAGGCCGACGGCAGTGTTTACAGCGCTCAGAAAAAGGGCTTCAATCATTTCAGCTGACATCAGCTCTCTTGATTTTCGGGAGCGGCATCAAAGTGTGAGCACGTATCCGTCGCCGCCGTTTCTTTATTGTGTAAACTGCAGAACTGCGTAAAAGGATTTACCACATAATGGCTGCAATAGCGGCACAACACCCTGTTCTCTCCACTTTCAAAGACGTCAACGGCGGCCGGTCGGTCATCGTCTGAAAAAACGGCCTGACTACGCTTGTTTTTGAAAGGCACATCTTCGAATCGATCAAACAATACACCGCAGGAGGAGCATGTGAGCTTTTCGCCAATTTTAGAAAAACCCTCATAGATCGGTTCTCTCAGGAGCCACGCATCCTGATGACAGTGAGAACATGCTATTTCTATTGTTTTTTCCTGTTCCATTTGATCACTGCATAACCCCTGGCGGGCTCTCCGCTTTCATCATTAATCATTTACCCACTCAGCCCTGCGACAGCACACAACTAAATCGTTTTGGTTTTGGAATCGTACAGGAACGGCTGTTACGTTACAATACGCTTCCAAGAATTTAGTAAAATTCATTGATAAATACTGTGTTTGGGTAATATATTACGGTGAATTTGAAAAAAAGCAGTATTGCTATCTAAACGATGAGACTATGACAAATCCTGATTCATCCAGTCAGGCTTCGAAAGAGCCAAACGACAGAACCTTCGGCCTCCTCATACCCGGAGACACTAAATCGCTGGGTAGTGTCAGACGTATGGTTTCTGACCTGGCCCGTATGATGGGTTTTTCAAAAAAGGCAATGGGGCAAATTGAGGTAGCTGTTGACGAAGCATGCGCCAACGCAATTGAACATGCGTACAAGGGTATGACTCAGAAGCCGCCGGTTCACATCGAGGTCGCCATGGTCGGTGACAGCTTCATTGTCGACATCATTGACGCAGGCAAGTCATTTGATTTTCACGGCATACCGCTCCCCAAATTCCCGGATCACTGGTGTAATGGAAATGTCAGAGGGGCCGGGCTCTTTCTGATATCTCAGTGTGTGGATACCGTCGAATACGAACAGATTTCCGGCGGTAAAAATCGGATGCGTCTGATCAAACAACTCAAGACGCAGACGACCAATCCACCGGCTGGACAGGCTGTCGGCTAGAGAGGGCTCATCGACCGGACAGACCGGCCCGTTTCAACCGCT
>CAYXEW010000049.1:0-279 GCA_964464115.1 uncultured Verrucomicrobiota bacterium | reverse complement strand
CTGCCGGCAGACATGTTCGCACAGCACCCTATGGCTTCCGTGTGCACAACGCTGCCACATTGATCCCGCAACATTATACTTTTGTATGGCTCTTTGTAGAATTTCGCGGAAGATGAAAAAAATTGACGGTTAATTGAAAGATCTATTGAACCTATATCCGGCATTCAAAATGTAGCAAACGGCGTAAGTTCTTATGAATAAGGAGTTAGTTGGTTGTATAGCATTCACCTGTTGGGTGAAAGAAAGCTTGCTGTATTTTGAATCACAAGGGGTTGCCGA
>CAYXEW010000048.1:8697-19251 GCA_964464115.1 uncultured Verrucomicrobiota bacterium | reverse complement strand
CCCTGACGGTCACTATTTTACTTCATAAAATTATCTATCGCTGCGCTTTCGGGCGTTTCCAACAAAATCAGTCCGTCGTGAGACATTACATTATGATTCAATGAATGTAGCACAGGCCCTGCGCAGTCTGTCATTTATAGCCCGGCCGAGGCCCTTTTCCGGCACCAGCTTTACTACAATCGCATCCAACCCCATCTGATCCATCTTTCGCATCGTCGCAAAAAGGTGGGAGGCCGCTTCGCGCAAATCACCATGGTCAGACAGACTGCAAACAAGACCCTCAAAACCCTCTCCGTCATTCGGCGACAGACATAACAATCCACAGGCCGACGCGTCCCGGGGAATCCAGCCATCAACAAGGTACATACGCGTGCCCGGTGCGTAATGTTTTTTTAGCATGCCGGGGGCCGCAGGGCTTTTTTCCGCCTCGCCGGCCGTCTCCAACGAACCGAAGACCTGCTCGAGTTCTTCAATGGAAAGGCCGCCTAATCGCAGTACTTTCGGGTGCGAACAGGTGAGATCAATAATCGTTGATTCAACGCCTACTTCGCAGGCCCCGCCATCTAGCACCATGTCCGGCGCATCACCGAGCTGTTCCCTCACATGTCCGGCCTCTGTCGGACTCACCTTGCCGAAAAGATTAGCGCTGGGCGCCGCTACCGGTACACCGGCTTTTGCAATCAGATCCAATGCCATGGGATGACGAGGCATTCTGACCGCAATGGTGGGCAACCCCGCCGTAACAATATCGGGTACTTTCGGCCCCTTATTGAGTACTAGTGTTAACGGCCCGGGCCAGAAGCGGGCGCTTAGATCTCCGACACACTCCGGAATATCTGTCACCAGTTCCCCTACTTGCGCCATCATACTGATATGGACAATAAGCGGATCAAAAGAGGGGCGTTGCTTGATCTCAAAGATACGGGCTACGGCTTTAGCATCATACGCAGAGGCCCCTAACCCGTACACTGTTTCCGTTGGAAATGCCACCACCCCGCCTGCCTGAATGAGTGAGGCTGCTGTCTGTATTGTATTATTCATTAACAACTCCGTGGCCAATGACCCCGGCTACCGTATAACGAAACTCACACAACCACTTCCACCGTATGCCTTCCTTCACGGAAGACGGGCAATAATCTGCCTTCCAGTGGTTCCCCATCTACGTTAATGGACGTCACGCCGACACATCGTCCGGCGGAGTTATCTATGGAAATCTCATACGTCGCACCGCGGAACTTGCGCACCAGGCGAACCCTGTCCAGTTCTTTGCTCATGCACGGATCAAGCAGCAGCCCTTCATAGGTGCGGCGAACGCCAAATATCCATTCGATTAAAGCCATCGTAAACCAGGCCGCCGTACCGGTGCGCCAGGGGTATTGGGCCTGACCAGCCACCTGCGGTACTTTCTCATAACAATTGGTAAAAGAAAAAGGCTCCGTCCTCGATACAGTGATCGGATTCCACTCGCTGTCAGGCGCCACCTTCTTGAAGGTTCGCCAGGCCTCTTCCGGTCTTTTTAACATACAGTCAGCCACAGCCTTGAAACCGGCTGCATGACAGTAGGCCCCACCATTCGTGGCATGACCCGGCGGCATCATGGAGTAACGCCCAATCCGTTCATCCACGCGAGTACAGGGTGGACTGCTGATCAAATACCCTATATCCGTCTCAATATGCCGGTCTACACTTTCCATACAGCGGCGGGCGCGATCGACCTCAGCCGTTTTGGATAACACGGCCCAAGCCTGCGTATTGAGAAAGATCTGCGCCTGATCATCGCGATGCGTGCCTAGTGGGGTACCCACTTCACACGTAGATCGAATATACCAGTCACCATCCCATGCCACGTCATTGAGCCGGCGCTTGAAAAGATCGAACTGCTCATGCGCCTCTCTCTCAACTTCGGCATCACCGCGGCGGCGGGCCAACTCCTCCATCTCAAGAAGACCGTAACACAGTTGCTGCGTTACCATAATACTCTCCCGGGCACCCGTCTTCTCGGATGGCTCCAGCCCGTCATTCCAATCGGCAAAATGCTGATCACAAAGGCCGTTCTTTCCCGTGTCTCCATACATATAGCGCATCGCTCGCAGCATATGATCCCAAACCGTTCCCGATTCATCTGATTCGAAGTAGGGAACCACCTCATCCAACAGCGAAAAATCACCGCTCTCTTTAATGAGCAAAGGAACGGTCAGAAAGATCCAACCGGGTTTATCCGAATAGGTTAATCGGTTCATCGGGCGAAAGCCGTGTGGCACACAACCGTTCGAATACTGAGATGCCAGGGCGCGGATCAAGTTGTCCTTGGCCATCTCGTAATCGAAAAGAGCCATTGCCGCATCTGTCTGTAAATTATCGCGGAAGCCACTCTTATTGATGATGTAGGAAACCATCTGTTTCTTGACGAAATAATTGATCAAGCCGTCATAATTGGGGTTACCTGTTTCAACCATCAACTGTTCGCAACGTGAGGACTCAACGGCCTCCTGCTCCTCACAGGCCCGATCAATGGCTTCGGGAGTCAGACGCGCTCGCACTTCTTTAACTTCGTCGACAGAACCGGTCTGACCCAGAATATAATCAACACGACCGGTCTCACCCGCAGGAATATCCAGTGTCACCTGCAGGATCCCCGCACAGTCGGGGCCAAAGCCGCCCTTGCCGTCACAATTCCAACCCCATAGAATCTTAGGTGTGCTCAGCGAAAAATCAGAACGTGTAAAATCGTCCCGGTAGGCATTGGCACCCGTCAACTGATTGGGCGTAATCATATACCCCTTGTAACGATCCGTCGGAAAGCGCAGAGGACTCCTGTTTTCTACGTATACACCACCTAACTCAGGGTAGACATCCCCGACATTCATACCGCCATGAAAACCCTTTCCCTCGGCGTCACAACCTGACAATAGAAACTTGGCAAAACCGAATACAGACACTCTGCGCGGCCTGTTCGAAAGGTTCTCGATGTGAACTGTCCACACTTCGGCCACTTCATTGCGTGGCACAAAAACCCGCTGAACAACCTTCAAGCCCTCACAGGTCCCCGAAATGACCGTCTTTTCAGCATAATAGCGACACGAGCGGTCAGTGACCTCCCGGGGGCAAGGTTCGCCCCAAGGGTTAAAAGTCACATTAGTCTCATCATCGCGAACATACAGGTATTTGCTGTCATAGGATACCAAATTACACGTGTTGCCCACCTTGTCACGCAGCGTGATGGATCCGTCCCCAATATTGGAACACTCAGCATATACCTCATCATCACCAGGCTTGTTATAATGCAGATTCATCCACTTTTTCGGCGGGTCATTCAGTAGTACAAAACAACGATCACTCTTGTCAAAATACCCGTATTGCTCAACTGTCGACATAATCAGAACCTCTTTCTATAAAACCATTTAGCTGAAATCTGCCAGATTGCAGGGCCAATGCAAGAAGGATGTACCAAAACGTGAGCACATGCAGTCATGTTGCGAAGCAAACCGGCACCGGAACGGCCAACGCCAGTTGAACCGGTTCTCGCGGCCCAAGCCACGCAAGGCGGCGGATATTGCGCGGGATAGTGCTGAGACGTTGGCGGCCTGCCTGCATAGTACCCGAGGCGCGAAGCGCCGAGGGGTGTTTCTCCCAATGCTTGGAGGACTACGCCGTCCAGTTTTCCAACGATTGGAAGGACCTGCCACCCCAGCTTCCAAGTCTTGGAACTACGCTCAGGATTTCGGACCGCGGCCCTCAAACCGGGTTTGAGTCTCGCGCAAGAAGATCGAGGATTTCAATTAGTTTCGAAATTTCGCCAGAAACCCCGCCGGCGGCGAGAATAATCAGAAATGGTCGGGGCGCCGAGATTCGAACTCGGGACCTTCTGAACCCCATTCAGACGCGCTGCCAGACTGCGCTACGCCCCGTCAGTGAAGCGATAGACATAGCATGGTATGAACGGAGGGTCAACTGGTAAAACTAGAATAACATCTTGTGTGCGGTATTTCATATGAAAGGGTCTTGCCTTACATTACGCAATGGATTATTTTTTGCCGCGTTATCCGCTGTGAGAGCTTGCCGTAGATTAGCGCGTTCAATTATTTTCGAGCAAAGAAAATGTTGAAAAACAGCCGGTGGATAATACGGAAACAAACAATGAGAAGATTATATTATGGTTAAGAAACTGATCAACAGACTGTTTGGAAGAGATAAAACAGAAACAAACAAAGTCGAAAATAAAGCAGCCGTGAAGGCTGATTCGACAGCATCCATTAAAACGGTGCGCCAAAAAAAGAGTCCCGCCAACGTTGAAAAAAAAGAATGGCAACCCTCCGGCAGCGAAAACCGTAGACCAGCTCGTCAGTCAAAGGGTAATAGTGAACATGCTAGGCATACTCGCGCACCCTCTAAAACAAAGCAGCTTCAGGAGGCCCACCAGAACTGGTCCGTTGATCAGTTCGTGGTACCGGAAGAAGAGGGAAAACAGCGTTTCCACGAATTTGACCTGCCTGAAACAGTCATGCATGCCATACACGATCTGGGTTTTCAGTACTGCACCCCTATTCAGGCCAAGGTGCTGGGGCATGCAGGTCAGGGCCGCGATATCGCCGGACGGGCACAGACAGGTACAGGAAAAACAGCGGCATTTCTAATATCTATTTTGGCTGAATTCTATAAAAAAGGGGACCTTCAGGAAAAAAGAAAACCGGGAACTCCGCGGGCACTCGTACTGGCTCCGACGCGCGAGCTGGTCATGCAAATTATCAAAGATACAAAAGATATCAGCAAATACTGTGCATTCAGAAGTATGGCTGTATACGGCGGTATCGATTTCGAAAAACAGAAGTCTCAACTGTTGCAGTA
The DNA here is from genome assembly GCA_964464115.1 of uncultured Verrucomicrobiota bacterium. GTDB lineage: Bacteria > Verrucomicrobiota > Kiritimatiellia > CAYTQP01 > CAYXEW01 > CAYXEW01. The sequence continues at coordinate 14,406 of CAYXEW010000048.1, read as the reverse complement.
CCCGGTCGACTTGGTTGCAGCTACACCGGGACGCCTGCTCGACTATGCCCGCCGCAATGTACTCGACCTCAAACAGATCGAAGTCTTGGTAATCGATGAGGCAGATCGCATGCTGGATATGGGTTTTATTCCGGATGTATCCAGAATTGTTCGCCTGACGCCACCCAAAAGCAACAGACAGACATTGCTGTTCAGCGCCACGCTGACAGACAACGTGCTGCAACTGGCTTCAAAGTGGATGACCGACCCCGTCTTTTGTGAAATGGCTCCCGAACAGGTGACCGTCGATACTGTGGAACAACTGGTCTATATCACGACCGGTCGCGAAAAATTCCATCTGCTGTGCAATCTGATGACTCAAATCAATATGGATCATGTCCTCATATTCGGAAACCGCCGGGAAGCGACGAGACGGTTGACCGAACGGCTGAATCGGGCGGGATTCAAGGCTGCCTATTTGTCGGGAGCCGTACCCCAGAATAAGCGTCAACGCATTCTGGAAGACTTCCGCAGCGGAAAGTGTAAAATTCTGGTGGCGACAGATGTCGCAGGACGCGGACTTCATGTCGACAACATCAGTCATGTCATAAATTATGAATTTCCGTATGAAGCTGAAGACTATGTCCACCGCATTGGAAGGACAGGGCGCGCAGGAGTAAAGGGCACGGCCATCTCTTTTGCCTGTGAAAACGAATCGTTTGTCATACCCGATATTGAAGAATACATAGGGCAACCCCTGCCCTGCTCTATGCCGGCAGATGAGCTGGTTAAGCCTTTTACGGGCAAGCCCTCTCCACAGCACCGGAAATAGCATTGCGGCAGGGCCGCACCTGTTTATCATCGAGGGTAAATGGCTGTACCTGTATTCAGCAGCTAACATGCTGAAAAACGGGTTACCTGTTGTACACCAATTGCTTTATTTCGAGAGGCCTGGAGCAGATAGTTACGCCTGCGTATCTATGGCATCCGAGAGCACGTCGAGAGAGGCCGCCATCGGCGGCAATGAAGCGGAGCGGATGGCAAACGTGGCCACACTGCCGAAGATCGGCTGAACGTCCTCAGCCCGCGTCTGACACAACGCCTGAGGCATGCACATTCCGTCGCGCGACATCTGTTAACTCGTGAAAACGCTGCTCGTTGTGCAATGACTGGAGATCCCTGTCCTTAAGCATCCAGTCTGCCTCAGCATACCCCTTTAAAACGGCCTTCTCCAATGAAAGAAGGGCTTCTGCGGGCTGCTTTGCGAGGGCTTGCGAACAGGCCAGATTGTACCAGATATCAGCATCATCCTGACACAGTCGGGAAAGTTTTTCATCCAACACCAGTCCTTCTTCAAAGAAACCGGTCTCAGTACAAAGCTCGGCCAACGCTTTCAGAACGGAAACATGCTCGGGGAGCCGCCTGTGCACGCCGCGTAAAAAGGCCAGTTCACTGATTTCGTTCTGACTGGGAACACGTTCAGTCATGTGCGCAACTGCTAATTCTACTCGGTGCCGGCATTGCGTATGTAAACTTCAGTCCGGCGGTTTTTCTGCATGTTCTCTTCAGAATCATTAGGCACCAGCGGACGCTCAAATCCATGGCCTACAAACGAAAGTCTGTCCATCACAATGCTGCCTGCATCCGATATGTATTGCACCACCGCTTTGGCACGGCGCTCTGATAGCTTTTGATTGTATTCGGAGTCCGACTTGGGCCGCTTGTCGGCGTGCCCTTCCACTTTGGCTGTCGCCTCAGGATAACGCTGCAGCACTTTAATGATCTTATCGAGATCATCGTAGTACTGAGGACGAATGTCTGCTTTGTCATAAGCAAACTCGATATTCAGCGTAAATAACTGTAAATCATCTGTTCCATCCAGTGGATCAGTGTAATCTTCGATAACTTCGTGACCGTCCGAAACGCCGCCATCATCGGTATCGGCATCCATCGGATCCGTACTGTACGTCAGCACTTCAGCGCCGTCAGTTAACATGTCATAATCTGAGTCAGGATTCAGCGGATCTGTCTTATGCGTCAACACCTCTTCGCCATCACTCAACCCATCTTCATCGGTGTCGGGATTGAGCGGGTCAGTACCGTATAGACTTTCATCATCATCCAGCAGCCCGTCACCGTCACTGTCCAGAAGCCCCCCGGTAACCGTATATTTCGCAGGAACGCGGGCACCCCAGCGCCAATTGACGCCCAGAGTGAAAAGCAGGTTTGCCTCTGTATCGGCACCGGCCAGCACCGTCTTGACATCACCGCGCACGGCCCACTCATCATTAAAATGATACAGCATACCGGCTCCGGCCGTCAGAATTTCATCCGTTGATCCATCACCGGTGTCGTCACCGTAACTCATCAGACCCGCCCCGGCGGTGATAAATGGATCCCAGCGCATATTGCGAATATTGCGTAGATGGAAAAGTATGTCAGCCCCGATGCGTATCGCCGACGTATCATCATCGAGAGCAAAGCGGTCATCATCAAATGTGCGGGCTTCAAGGGACGGAAACAGACTCAGATCCCCCTCGATTGTCCAACGTGGAGAAAAATCATAACCCAGCTTAAAATTAGGGAAAAACGCATTTTTAACGACTTCATCGCCTTCAAACGTGATGTAGCCTAAACCAAACGTGGCCGACCAGGGGGCCGTTTCAAAAAGATCATTTTCCGTCTGGGCACAAAGCGATCCGACGACCATCATACTTATCAAAATAACTGCAATATATTTCATTCTCTACTCCTTACTTCTCTAGTCGGAGAAAGCTTATCACGGAAGATCATAATATCAAGAACAGCTTGCGTGAAAGAAATGGGCAGACGGTACTGCGGCATTTCGTCAACTCCGTCGCGCCGCATCAGATAGCCGTGAGACCGGTCACCGTAGCCACCAGAAGAACCGTCAGCAACCCCATCAACAGAAAAGATCCGTAAGGCAGGGGGCTTTCATCCACTTTGCGGCGCTGAAGTTTGGAATAGCAACTGGCCGCCGCGAGCGCCAGAGACAACATAAGAACGGATACAAACTGTATATAATTCTGCATCAAATGCGGAGCGGGACCCGCACCCGGCGACCCCGATCCATGCACTGCTGCACGCCCCACCAGTGGAAGAATCATGCAGAGAAATAAAAATGAAAGCCATGACAGAATCGCCAGTGCCGTTCCCAGCTCCGGCTTCGTCCAGATCAAATCAGCGCTCTTTTTTTCTTCTTGCTTAACCATAATATACCCTCTTCTTTTGACTGCGCATCATACTGAACTAATGGATTCAATCAACATCCAAATTCTCCAGAAAATTACGGATCTCCCGTTTCTTCTCTTTCAACTGAATGCGAACGTCAGCCACGCGGTCTTTCAGGACGGTGATTTCATCTTCCTGTTCAATCAACATGGTTTCCCATCGGCTATAACTCGCCGCCGTTTTTTCTACTACTTTCATGTTCTCGCGAATGCGCTGCTGTTCCTTCTCAAAGGCTTCCAACTGCTTTTCAATCTGCCGCTCATCCTGCTCCAGCGCAGTTTTTGCCGATTGCAGAGCCGCCCATTGCCGCATCGCTTTTCTGACAGCCGACGATATGCTTTTTTGTTCGAGATAGTAATCCAGGCGGTCTGACCGCAGGCCGTTCAGATGCACGCGTTCAGTGACGACTCGCTCTTCAATGATACGGAGTGTTTCCTGCGACGCGGGCTTCAGCCCAATGCTAATCCGATAGTTTTCGCGGGTGCGCGAAACTGCACTCTTCGGAACGACCAACTCCCATTGTTCGCGATAAGGGTGTTCCAGGATCAGGTCAACGGCAGAGGGCTGCTTGTTATGGAGTGTGTAGACTGCTTCCTGGACGAATTTTCGTCGCTCATGCAGTACGCCGTTGACAATGCTGATACGGACGACTTCATAGGGTGCCGTCGTGCGGGATGACTGTATATCACATCCCGTATCGACGGCATAGGGAATCACGCGGTCTTCCCCCTCCTCCATATCGGGCAGTAGCGCGTCTCCCGCATACACACCGTCATCAAATACCGTCACGGGGCCCCGCATCAAATAAAGACCAGTGGAATTCGTAATCAGCAGGCTGTTCATAGGGTGCCTCTCGTGCACGCTGCTGTTGAATATACTGACCTTACGTCCGTTTATCTGTCCCGAAACAATGGGTAGCATAAGGGACTGATGCCGCGCGAGCGAGATGGGATAGTCGACCGCATATTCAAACAGTTCTCCGGCCTCAGCACCCGATGCCTGCGCACTGATCCCTGCGGCTGAAACGCGCGGGGCGAGGGCTTTCATCTCCTTATCCGCCTCCATACGGGCTGATGCCGCCCCGTGAAATGACGCCTGTACACGCTCGCGCATAACGGCATCCGGCACATATGGCTCTATTCCTTTTCCGGTGTCATAGGGTACGACCGGACGGTTCTTGTAAAGGGGGTCATACAGGTTTTGAATAAATGAAACAGGGCTGCCCGACAAAAGTGATAGGGTGACGTTGTCCCAGTCATGGCCCGTCATGTTTTCAATATGCGCCCATCCCTGCACTCGTATGCCATCCGGCTCATGTATCAGCCGATAGCTCGTCTTCCAAATGGGCGTCTCCACCAAATAGCCAAGTCTCAAGTTACCGGCACCGCGGCCCCGGTATGACACCGACAGGGTCTTGCGCTCAGACGACCTGTTTTCCGCCAGCAGCGCCAGCGCCGATTGAAGATTCTCCCGAACGGACTCATCGATGATCTCGACGTGCCTGACTTCACCGAGCGGCACAGATCGAAATCCCCCGTCACCCATCAGATGGAGTTGAAAGCGCTTTTCTTCATTCTTTTCCACTATCCGGGTGACCGGTTCGACCCCGTATAGGATTCCGTCAACCGTCTCGGCAGAGAGCTGTAAACGGATCGGCTGACCGCGCAACTGACCGAGCAGCTTGGAAAGTGAGGGACCGGTTACATCAATGTCAAAAGATTGCAGGGTCTTTTCAATGGGGTCGCGCGTATCGCATGCAACGCCGCCCAAAGCAACATCACCTTCCAACATAATAACCAGTGATTTAAGTACATCTGGCACCTGTTTCCGTTCAAGTTCCAGCTCTGTAATGCTGTCATGGGTAATGCGGTCTTCATACTCAAAATAACCAACTCCACTCGTGTAGAGCACGACCCGTTTTAAGACCGGCTCACCGTAAGCCGACCAGACCAGCCCCGCCGCGGCAACGGCCGCAATCCATTTACCAACACACGTATTCAATGCCTTATCCCCCATCTATGTTCATCCGTTTAAGTTATATCCCTTTTCGTAAACCACGGCAACAGATGACTGCTGTAAATCATCATATGACACCGCTCCCCCTGCCCTTTTTCTTCATTTAAACGGCTCAGCGGGAGAATCGCCCTCCAGTTTCGGCCAGGAGACAGCCTCGGCCATTATGTGGAGGGTCGCGTTCCACCGCGACCTTTTTTTGAATGCGCTGTCAGAACCGATTTATATATGTGCATATACGTTCATATACGGTTGGAAATTCTTTCTTTTTTAGCCGCGAGAGAACTCAAAAAAATGCAAATGCAGAGGGATGGGGAAAAGGATTACAAAATCATGGATAGCAGAATCATTTTAAATGAAGCCCCATTCTTCACGGCATGGGAATAGCCATATTCTTCAGCGCGGAACCAATTTATATATGTGCATATACGTTCATATACGGTTGGAAATTCTTTCTTTTTTAGC
>CAYXEW010000048.1:0-8597 GCA_964464115.1 uncultured Verrucomicrobiota bacterium | reverse complement strand
ATCATTTTAAATGAAGCCCCATTCTTCACGGCATGGGAATAGCCATATTCTTCAGAGCGGAACCAATTTATATATGTCCATATACGTTCATATGCGATTCCCGAGCCTTCTCTTATTTGCGCGCATTTGCGTCTATTTAACCGTTCCCAAGCGGTCACTATTTTATTTCATAAAATTATTTATCGCTGCGCTTTCGGGCGGTGAAACATCAGGGTACCAGCTTGCGTAAGAGTAAGTGAACATTGTGAGCGCATCAAATGGTGGAGTGGAGGAGGATCGAACTCCCGACCTTCGCATTGCGAACGCGACGCTCTCCCAATTGAGCTACCACCCCGTTGGATGCCCTTTGTATACCAAGTGTTTCACGAGCTATCAAGTGCATGTAGTATATAATTCTAAACGTCAATAGAACAAAGTCTTACGTTCACCCCATTCGAGTTAGACGTTTTTTCTTATGGATTTATAGCCCCCTGTTTTTCTATGATGTGATGATGAGGTTTGTTATATGTCTCGTTATTATTGCGGTATTGTGTTTACGCGCAGGCGGAGAAGTACAGCCGTATATCTCTGAAACAAAGGTTTCACAAGAGCGGTTCCATTTATCGGTTCAAGCTTACAAGCCAACCTATTTCCTACCACTCACTTATAATCCGGACCCCAACTCCAAGCCCTTTCAGCAGGATGAAGATCAGAGTAGCCTGAATTCTTTAGAAGTTAAATTTCAAATCAGTCTGCTCATGGAGGTCTTTCCCAACGTATTTGACGGGCGGGGTGATGTTTTGTTTGCTTACTCTCAGGTCGCCTACTGGCAGGCCTACAACGATGAAAATGCTGCACCTTTCCGGACAACGGATTATGAACCCGAACTGCTGGTAGAATTCGATGGCGTTCATCAATGGCACGGTTTTCAGATGGAGAAAATACGCATGGGTTTTGTCCACCATTCAAACGGTCAAAGCGACCCGTCTTTATCGAGAAGCTGGAACAGGCTGTATGCACAAATGATGATGCGTCGAGGTAATTTCCTCATTGCATTTAAACCGTGGTGGAGAATACCCGAAGGCAACGATGTGGATGAGAATCCTGATATTGAGCGTTTTTACGGTTATGGCGAATGCCTTGCCGCATATCAATACCGCGATCATGTTTGGAGTATGCTCGTTCGCAACAATCTGAGGTCCGACGAAAACAAAGGCGCTGTCGAACTAGGATGGAGCTTTCCCATATCCAATCGCGTTAAGGGCTATCTTCAGTATTTCCATGGTTATGGAGAAACCCTACTCGATTACAATACTGCAGAACAACGCATTGGTCTGGGTATTATGATTAACGACTGGCTTTAGCCTGTACGGTAAGGCGCGTTAGATGCCATGCCAAAGTTGCTTCCATAACAACGAAATAAAAAAAAATTGAAAAATATCGAACACTCATTAGATTTTAATGCCTGATGTGTTATACTGTTTCTGGGACGCTGTGTTGATTTTCCTTGGGTTCCTCACCCAGACCTCCTTGGTCAATACGGCGTCCCTTTTTTTTTGTGGGTCTTACGCAGAATCTGTGGGTCAAGAGATGCGTCGGTGCCCTTGATCGTGCAAGGGAGATAGGTGTGTACGAGTAGGTGTACGAGTACGTTATTTGCGATCCTGACCTGTTATCGTTCCCACGCCACAAGCATTCGCACGACATCGGCGAGGACACCCTCAGGTCTTCATGGTCGAACTGTGATCTCATCATCGAATCCCGTACTCGTACACCCCCAATCGCTCCCTATCCATGCCCGGAAAATCTCGCTATGAGATATTTCCGACCCTTCGATCCGCTATTTTCCAACATTTCCAGCAACGTATAGGATTTTTTGTTTCACCGTCATGATGCATGTCTCTGCTAAACTCCGGCTCTACGTCTGCGCATCTCGAACGTGCATTTGCGGAAAAAGGAAGAGTCAATCAAGAGGAAATCGTTGTGAAATCAATCTGTTGCGGTCGTGAGAGATGCACCCCAACTCTAGTCGACGAGTCTGACTCTGTATGAGCCCTCTCCATAAAGAGCCTCGGCTGATACGTAAACAGAAGCGGTATCACCCGTAGCTGTCACCGTATCTGATATATCTACAAACGAAACCAAGGCAGCATCCAGACTGTTGGATGTAAATTGCACGCGGTAACTCTTTCCGGCTACCGAAGGCCAGTACAGCTCAAAACCCCACCCCGGCTCTATCTTGCCACTCTTCATTTCAATGTTGTAGGGCTGATAGGAAGATATAGCGAGCAAAGAATCAGCGCTGAGCGCATCAGTGCCGGCGCGTTTCTCATCTCCATCACTCATGCCGTCACTATCCGTATCTGGCGAATTGGTATCTGTTCCCAGAGAGTATTCCCAGGAATCTACGAGACCATCGCCGTCAACATCCTGCGTATAAATGGGCTGATCTGTCTGGTCAATGGCAACTTCGATTACTTTATTGTCATTGACTGTCCGCAGTTTGGAGTCCCCGTAAAAAGTGGCCTGATGAATCCATGGAGCGTTATAAGCCCTGACAAATATTTTCTCACCATTACCTGGACGACCGTCGACAATGGAATGTGAGAATAAACCGGAATCACCGGTTTTGCCGGAGGTCAGCGCTCCAATGCGTGTCACTCCGCCGGCAATGACGGGGTTTCGCGGATCGGGGTAACCGTTGGCAAGTGGCGGGTAAATAATTCCGTCGGGGGCCTGCAAAACCTGAATCAGGTCATCCGGATTTGCAGAATTACCTTTCAGTAGGTTTCCCTGCTCGTCTCTTATGGCTTTTGCCGAGCCTATATGGAGCGGTGTAAACATGGGCTGCCCTTGCGCAACTACCGCAAAGAGCATGATCATTAAAATGTGGCAAATACTTTTGCGCATAACAGACTCACGATTTACGAGTTCTTTTTCCATGTTTCAACAACATCACAACACCTACATTTTACCAATTCAAATAACATCACTATAGGTATAATACATTCTACAGGCACTTCTGTTAATAAAATATGTATAACAATTAGCTATTTGTATTTTATTTATATTCTAACAATTGAAAAGAATTTTATTGCATAAATTATTACCATATTGCGCAGACTGATTGTACGCTTTCTTTTGGCCAGTGGAATGCGTGGTATTCTTTCGGCTCAGGCAAACATGGTATCTGCGCGCATCGATTGCAGCTGACCTGCTGTATACAAACCCGATACGCCGATTTTAACCTTGATTTTGCGCAATATGCTATGACATTGTACGCAATCGAGTGAGTATTTTATGCGTTCACAAGTCATACTGCTTGGATTTCAGTGGAGCAATGCCGGAAACCACGACATTTGCAGGGGTATTTACGGCTTTGCGTATCCCGACAAACATTGGGAATTCAGCTTAATACCGGCGACCATCTACGAGAGCCGTGAATTTCTGAACTGGGATTTTGATGGCTTTATCAGTGACATTGACGATGCCGAACTCATCCAGCGATTACTTGAAGATGGCAAGAAAACCGTCTTAATCAACAATTATAATGCCAAGATCAAAAACGTCCCCAAAGTCAATTTTCACCACCAACAACTGGGAGAACTGGCTGCCGAGCACTTTCTCGAACATGGATATGAACACTTTGTCTACCTGGCTCGAGAGCGCAACTATTCCTATTCAGATCTCAGGGGGCTCGGATTCCTTCATACGCTGGAGGAACATGGTTATGAGGCCGTAATCGGCAAGCCGACTTCGGGGGATGTCAGCTTACCCATAAGAGAGCGTTACCACTGGCTTAAAGAGCTACCCAGACCCTGCGCCCTTTTTGCCTGTGACGACCAACACGCCTTTGCCGCCATCAAGGCCTGCAGATCGCTGAATCTTCACGTCCCGGGCGATATTGCCATCATGGGTAGCAATAATGACGAGGTTATATGTCTGGCCGGCAACCCCACGATTTCGAGCATTTCTCTGCCTATGCAACTGGCGGGTCAGAAAGCGGCGGCCATCATGGCTCGCTCGCTGATGGGTAAAACGGTACCTGAAAAGCCTGTTGAACTGCCACCGGAGAGCGTGATTGTGCGCCATTCGTCAGACACTTACCCGATTGACGATGAACATGTGAGCCGCGCACTGAAGTATATTCATGAGCACTTTGAAGAGCCCATCAAGGTGGATGTCATTGCCGAGCAGTCGGGTTTGTCACGGCGCGCACTGGAATATCATTTCCAGACAGCTATCGGCATGGGACCGCACCAGAAACTGGCCAAGATTAGAATCGAAAAGGCGAAGGAGTTGCTGCGATCGTCCACTTTTACAATCGACCATATCGCCGAAAAAACCGGTTTCAAAAATGGGCTCTACCTGAGCAAGCGCTTTGCCGCCATCACTGGCGAACCGCCGTCGGAATACCGTAAACAGTTTCGTGTGGAATGAGCTCATCGGTCTCTGGCCGGCACCATGAAGGGCTACAATGGGCGACGGTCGGCCAGCGCGCGGTTCAATGTCAGCGGGTCGGCATAGGCGAGGCTGCTGCCCATCGGGATACCCGTCGCAATTCTGCTGACCCGCACATCGAGCTCCTCCAGTTTCATTTTAATATACTGGACGGTCGCATCGCTTTCGACATTGGCATTCAGAGCCAGGATGACTTCCTCAAACCCGCCCTGGGCGACGCGCTCCAGGAGAGCGTCGATACCGAGCGCCTCCACACTTTGCTTCTTGAGCGGCGACAAGCGTCCTCCCAGCACATGATAACGCCCGCGATAGACGCCCGCCTTCTCCACCAGGCTGACATCCTCGGGTGACTCCACGACACAGAGCAGGCTGCTATCGCGGCGCGGTGACGTGCAGTATTCACAGGGGTTGCGTTCTGTGCCGGTAATCGCTCCGCATTCTCTGCAACAGCAAACGGATTGTGCTGCCTCCGTTAAGGCCTGTACCAAACGCTCTATTCTCTGACCATCGCGGCCGGACACTAGGTGAACAGCTATGCGTTCCGCAGAACGCCGGCCTATGCCGGGCAGAGCGCTCAAAGCTGACAGTAGTTTGTCGAGGGAAGCCTGCACACAAATTCTCTATTAAAAACAGTACCGGATTTATCGAATGGCGAGTCTGACTGATTAACACGTGCTAAAATGGAAGGTTCATACCCGGCGGCAACCCCATACCCTGGGTCAATTTTCCCATTTCTGTCTGGGACAGTTCTTTGGCTTCATTCATCGCTCCATCGACCGCCGCCAACACCAGGTCCTCCAGCATTTCCACATCGTCGGGGTCGACCACTTTTGGATCGATCTTGATACTTTCGATGGTGCTGTCACCGCGTGCCACGACCGTGACCATACCGCCACCGCTACTGAAATTCACTGTTTTTTCTGCCAGCTCAGCCTGAGCTTTCTCCATGTTTTTCTGCATGCTCTGGGCCTGCTTCATCAGTTTCATCATATTGACCATATCGCTCAATCCTCCATTCGAGTAACGCTGTTTTTCACCGTATGAATACCTTTATCCTTTAACATCCGTCAACTGTCCGTCAAATAAATTGCATACCTTGCGGACTAGGGGGTCCCCGTACCAATCTTCCACCTGTCTGATTAAACCCACATTTTTTGGGGAGGTCTTTGCTTCATTTTCTGAACGATACCGTTCAGATGCTTCAGCCACGCTGGCGACTTTTTCTGTCGACACGGTTTCAAATGCAACAGTGACATCACGGTTGAGAACGCCGGCAATCAGTTTCTGCATCAAGGCGCGGTTGCGATGGATATTAACCCTTTCAACATCTTCGGCAAACTCCTCGTCAAAACCGATGACGACGCGCTCCCCATCAATGCGTATAGGTACGCAATCCTTTAGATACGGCTGAATAAAGGTGGATGCTTTTCCTATTCTACGGCACAGGGAGGGCCAGTCTTTAATCAGGCGCTGCCATTCGCCATCGTGCTCTTCCGGAGGACTTTCACTGATCAGGCTTTTTTTTTTTACAGGGGCAACAGGAGCGGGTGCCCCACCACTATTTTTCAATTCATTGAGACGTGAAAATATTTCATCCAGCGTAGCCGTACGGGCGGTTCGGGCACAGCGTATCAATACGATCTCCACCAATGTGCGGCGCGACAGCGCATAGCGCAAACGGCTCTCCGCCTCCGTGAGCAGTTCAATCATTTTCAGAATGCGGTCTGCGGCCACGCGGCCGCGCTGCTGGTCGAGAATTTCTATCTGGGCGGCGGTAAGGTCCAGGTGATCGGCTTGCCCATCCGTATGCATCATGATGAGCAGGTTTTTCAAATGGTCCACAAGCTCAATCAGCACCCGCTGCAAATCTTTCCCCTGCTCATCCAGCTCGGCAACACATTTGATGAGGGCCGCTATATCGCCATCCAATATCGAATCAACCATGGACGAGAGCTGTTCACCCGCTACCAGCCCAAAGACCGACAGCACATCTTCCTCTGTAATTGAATCACCGCGAAAGGCCATCAATTGGTCGAGTGCTGACTCCGCATCACGCAACCCTCCCTGAGCCCCTCGCGCGATGGCCAGCAGGGCCTCATCATTAATTTCAATTTTCTCCGCCGCCGCGATTTTGCCGAGATGCTGCACGATATCAACCGTCGAAATCTTACGCAGATCGAAGCGCTGGCAGCGGGACAGTATGGTGGCCGGCACCTTCTGCGGTTCGGTGGTAGCAAAGATGAATTTAACATGGGAAGGCGGCTCTTCCAGCGTTTTCAACAGGGCATTGAAAGCCTGCATGGACAACATATGAACTTCGTCAATAATATAGATCTTAAAAGGTCCGCAGGCCGGGGCGTACTGAACGTTCTCCCGGAGATCGCGCACATGATCGACACCGGTGTTGGAGGCCCCGTCAATTTCAATGACATCGAGACTCTTTCCTGACATGATTTCGCGACAGGAATCGCACTGGTCGCAAGGATTCCCGGTGGGACCTTCGACACAGTTTAGAGCCTTGGCAAAGATGCGTGCAGTGGAGGTCTTGCCGATACCGCGGGGACCGACGAAAAGATAGGCATGGGCGACGCGGCCTTTTTCAATGGCATTTCTGAGCGTGCGCGTCACATGCGCCTGCCCGATCACCTCATCAAACTGCTGAGGTCTCCACTTTCTCGCAAGTACTTCGTAACCCATAACCGATCGTCCTAAAGTAAATGAGGGAATCAAACCAGGATTCCTACGGCACCCAGGCCGCACAGCTTAGCGCTGCTACCTTCCGGTCCTGACGCGGTTCACCGGCACCCGTCGCATAGGCCCCGGTCATCATCCCTCAAAAGGACCATACAATAACAGCGGTTTGAAAGGGTTTCAACACCATAATGGATAAGAACTGAAAAGGAACGGACGGGCACTTTTTTTCAGGAAGATGACAGGGCCATGCGCAGAAACAGGTAAAGGGTCATGCCTAACGTGGCACCCATTTTGACAAAGATGACGAGCACCCTGGCCGCGACGGCGCCCATAGCAATGTGGGCGGCATGCTCCCTGACCTTTAAACGCCGGTATTCAACATAATAAGCCAACCCGAAACTGCCGATCATCATTCCGGCAAAGGCCCCCACCACGGGCAGAGGAATCAGTACCTGGCCGACAAACAGCCCGAGAATACCGCCGGCCATGGAGGCGAATCCAGCCGCCTTTGACCCGCCCCGGCGGTCAACACCCCAGGCCGAGGAGAAGAACTCAAAGACTTCAGTCAGCGCAGACAGAGCCACAAACAGAAGCAGTGTGCCCCACCCTGGAAACGGAGCCTCCCGCAACCATGCCGCAAGGGCGGCTGCCACTACCACGAACCAGGTGCCCGAAAAGGTTAGTCCCGATGCCACCAGGCCGGCCAAACAGATGGCAAAAAGCAATACATACAATGCGCCCGACCCCATCATGACCCCAAGCATTTCCCAATCCATAGTCCCCGATTCCTTTCACTGTTCAGCCCTGACAAGAATGGCACTAACCTAAGCCCTTGCTTCGGGTATATCCACCCGCAGCTGCGGGAAGGTTCATTATTAAGCCGGTTCATAGCCCCGGCTTTACTTGATAAAAAGGCAATATCAGACCTAAACATCATGATGAGCAACCTTGTGCAAAATGACTTTAAGTTAGTGCCATTCAGCCCCGACAACAAACATAAAAAATAGGTTCCTCGTAGAATTTTGTGGAAGATGAAAAATAGTGACGGTTAATGGAAAGGTCCATTGATGCGGCAAAATCGGCAACCCCCCGTGGTTCGAAATGCAGCAAGTTTTCTTTCACCCAACAGGTGAAAGCTATACAATCGACTAAGCTGAATTATTCATCAGAACTTACGCCGTTTGCTGCATTTTGAATGCCGGATATAGGATGAATCATGAGATATACATGGCTGGGTATACTCAGTACTGTCGGGGCCCCCGCAGGGTTTTTCTTGCCGAAATCCGGATTTCGGCAAGTGTCTGCACAGCAGCGAATGGTGTCTGTTCCCGTCCGCGGGAACCGGTCAATCGGATCGCTCCGAAGTCTCGAGAGCGCTCCGTGGGGTCGGAGCGCAAGATTGCGTCGGATGTTGTGCTTTCCGGGTGCGAGCGTGTACTCGTGTACCCGAGTACCCGGAAAGT
>CAYXEW010000047.1:0-19719 GCA_964464115.1 uncultured Verrucomicrobiota bacterium | reverse complement strand
AATCGATTCTCTGCCTATACCCACACCCCGATACGCCGGGGCCAGAAAACCCTTTTCCTGAAAGAAAAAATCAGTAAAGTAGAGATGAGCAGACGCAGACCATGCTGTTATTGAAGCAGTGCGCTGGCGGGGGTTTCGAAAAATTCCTGAATCGGCAGGCCGCCGGTTCCAACCACCAGGATGCGGCGCGGATTAAACTGTTTCTTAAAGCGGGACAGCCCCGCCGTGGTTTCCGCTCGGCGTCCGCTTTTGACTTCGATGCCGACGTATCGGTCTTCCTGACTGAGCACAAAATCCACTTCTTCGTTCCCGTTTCGCCAATAGGTCAGTTTCAGCCCGTGTTCAAAGGCCTGATTGGCCAGATGTGCACCGACTGCGGACTCAAAAAGATGCCCCCATAGGTCGGGCGTTTCCCGAACCGTTTTAAAGGATTCCGGAAAAAATGCGGAGATCAGGGCCGTGTTGTACACCTGAAATTTGGGACTCGATCCGCGGGTGCGGATTTCATTGGCGGTGAATTTTTGTAGCCCTTTGAGCAGTCCGGCGGTGTCTAGCAGTTCCAGATAATGAGCCAGGGTGGTTGTGTTTCCCGCATCCTGCAGCTGTCCCAGCAGTTTGGTGTAGGAGATGAGTTTGCCGGAGTTGAGCGCCCCGAGGTGAAATAGCTGGCGCAGCAGCGCAGGTTTATCAATGCGGGTCATCAGAAGGACATCTTTTGTAATGGCCGGTTCGATTAGCGCATCGCGAACATAGGTTTTCCATCGGGATTCGTCCAGAATCAGATCTGCCGCTCCGGGATAGCCGCCAAAAAAAATGTACTGGTCGATCGAGATTCCGAACGCAGCGTTCATTTCGGAATAGCTCCAGTGCGGAACGCGAATCAGCTCAAAGCGTCCGGCCAGCGACTCCGTCAAGCCTTTTTGAATCAACAGGGTTGAGGAGCCCAGTAGAACAGGCTGAATCAACCGGTCGGCACGGGAATCTTCGTCCCAAAGTTTTTTGACTATCTCGCTCCAGTTCGAAACCTTTTGAATCTCATCCAGAGCGAGAATGACAGTTTTTCCCGGGGTACGTTCGTTCAGCAGACGAGCCCGTTCCCATTGCTGTGTGATCCAAAGGCCGTCCGCACGGGGTTCCGCATCGGCAGAGGAAAACACAAAGGGGATCTGTACTTTTTCCATCGCCTGTTCGATTAGCGTCGTTTTGCCAACCTGCCGGGGGCCGAATAGGATTTGTATAAAGCGGCGAGGCTCGTTCAGTCTTTTGGCGAGGGTGTCGAGCTGGTTTCTCTTATATGTGGTTTTCATGATGAGTAAAATTACTCAATATAGTGAGTAAATCAAGATTTATTTCAATGTGCACCTCCTACTCCTTCAGGGAAAAGGGAAAATGGCAGCCTGTGATGTGTGTAGTTTTTCTTTCATCTAACACCTTTTCTGGGCTTTGAAAACCAAAGGGTTAGAATGCTTTTTTAATTATATTGATCTGCTGAACACTAGCTGCAAAAATTTGTACCGCCATTTTTGATCAGAGGTGCATTCAAAATACCAGCCAAACTGTTACCGGCACTCTCATCGTCCCAGGATCACGTTGATTCCATTTATGACTGCCGTTACATGCCGTGACGTGAGATTGCCCACGCGTTCTGTGAGTTGGCTTCGATCCAAGGCGACAATCAATGAGACATTTGCGACGGAGTCTTTGGGTAGACCTGTTACCGAAGACCGTAGCAATATGTTGCCGGGAGCATCGGCCAATTTGGTATTACTCGTAAGAGGAACGCAGACAACCGTCCCTATTCGACTTCGGTTGACTGCGTCACACTGAACAACAAGTACTGGTCGCCTGAAGCCCGGAGACGACCCGGTCGGCTCGTCGAGATCAGCCCAGCACACATCCCCTTGACTGACTACCATTCGACCTGCCGCAGCGTCTGACTGGCGGCCCTCCGCGTGAATGGATCAACTTCCGTCCCTACCTCCCGGATAACTTCGTTCATTGAGGAAGTGATCTGGTCATCTTCGTGTTGCACCACAAAGTCAGCTAGCGCTCTCGCATAGAGTTGGCTACGTGAAGTGTGCAGGCGGCGGGCAAGGCGTTCGCCCTGTTTGAATACCTCGTCTGGAATGGACAATGCAGTTTTCATACTTATAGTATTACTTCTTTACTGTGGTGGCGTCAACCCTTTTTCCTGTTGCCGAATGCGAAGCTGACCCGCTTTTCGCAGGTAATGGGTGGTGTTAAAGCGCTGGGTGAAAAGCGGTGATTTTAATCGCCGCACTCTATATTGGTTTGGAGTGCGGCAATCTGAATGGCCGCTTTGGGGGGAGCAGAGCGACGGAGAAAATGGGAAAAGGGAAAAGGGGCAACCATTTGAGGTTCCTGTCAAAAATGATTTTTCAGTTATAAAGGCTGATTTGTGTGAATGGATGCCCAAATGCAAACACACAGGTAGTGTCACCTCCGCAAAGCGCATCATGCCGCCAGCACAAAGCTGAAAATATATGATGTTGACCGCAAGCAAACACATAGCCTGCATACTTCATAAAAAACGCTATAACCAATGTAATATATTGAATAGCAATAATTAATAAAACGTGCGATCAAAATCGAATTTGAAATCAATCACAGAATCAAACACATGAAAGAATGTCGTTTTTCACCAAGAAGTCGCGTTGAAAATATCGCATCTACGTCGTCGCCAGAGGTTTGCGGTAGGTAACTACAGCAGCACCTCTGTCGCCTCGTAGTTACAACATTTTGAACGCGTGCATAATGCAGGATAGAGTGTAAAGCCTCAGCCTCATCCACTGGTGCAAATATAGATTTATGTCAAATCTACGTTTGCATAATGTCGTCTATCTTTGTAATAAATATATAACCTATAGACATCAACGTAGTAACGAGGAGATGATTATGCGCTTAAGGCAGGGACAGCACAAAGAAGTGGCAGGCGTTATTTTAGGCGGCGGTGCCGGTACTAGGTTGTATCCATTGACGCGCGATCGATCGAAGCCGGCGGTGCCGATTGCGGGCAAATACCGTCTCGTCGATATTCCCATCAGTAATTGTATTAACAGCGGTATTCGAAAGATTTATTTACTGACTCAGTTTAACAGTGTCTCCCTGCATCAGCATGTTCATTCAACCTATCGCTTTGATCAGTTTAATCATGGATTTGTCCGCATTCTTGCCGCTCAGCAGACGCAGGATGCTGTGAGTTGGTATGAAGGTACTGCCGATGCGGTGCGCAAGTCATTCGGTTATTTAATGGATGAACAGCCCGATCTCATTGCTATTCTGTCTGGTGATCAACTCTACCGGCTCGATTTGCAGGATGTGGTAGAGCGTCATCTGGAGGCCGGTGCCGAAGTGACGATTGCCACAAAGCCCGTCCCAAGAGATCAGGCCGGTTCGCTCGGTATTATGCAGGTCGATGATGCTCAGTGGATTACGAACTTCCTCGAAAAACCGGGTGATTCTCCGGAGCTGACAACCATGAAAGCTCCCATGTATGATGATGAACGCTACTTGGCCTCTATGGGGATTTATGTGTTCAACACCAGCGTTCTCAAACAGTTGCTGGACGATATTCACGAGAATGATTTCGGCAAACACATCATTCCTGAAGCCATTCGTTCATGTAAGGTGCTGAGTTATATTTATGATGATTACTGGAGAGATATCGGTACTATCGGTTCTTTTTTGGAAGCAAATCTGGGTCTGACAGATATTCTGCCTGAGTTTACTTTCTATGATGTCAAATCGCCTGTGTTCACGCGCATGCGTTACCTGCCGCCCTCTAAGATTAATTGCTGTGATTTAAACCGCTGTATGCTTGCGGAGGGCTGTATTATATCCGGCCATCGCATTCTGCACTCGACCGTAGGGATCAGGGCCGTCGTTGGTGAAAATACCGTTGTTGAACATTCGATTCTGATGGGGGCTGACTATTATGAGCACCAACATCCAGGAAACGGTGTTCCCCTCGGTATTGGTAAAGATTGCTTCATTAAAGACGCCATCATTGATAAAAATGCGCGAATTGGCGACGGTTGTTATATTTCGCCGGAGGGCAAAGAGGATGAGACCTTTACCGATCTTTATACGGTACGTGACGGGGTGATCGTCATACCCAAAAATACCGTCATTCCTCCGGGCACCCGTCTCTGACGGAAGTATCCGTAGCGCGCCCTGTTCGCCTTGATGGTGTCTGACACTTTGGAAAAGGGCGGGGGGGGTGCAGTACTGTATCGAATAACCTTGACGACGTGGTTGCCTCTGCCGCCTTTCCTGTCTATACTGCCCGGCATGAACGATGCTGAAAGAAGTAGAATGGCTGTTCCTACATCTCTGGTTATTATTGCAGGAAAAGGGGTTTATCCATTGTTGCTGGCGGAATCTGCCCGTGAACAGGGCGTACGTGAGATCTCAGTAATTGCATTTCGGGGAGAGACCAAGAAGTGTATTCAGCATGTGGCCGACCGTACGGAATGGGTTCGCGTGGGGCAGCTCGCAGCTCTGCTCGATGCGCTGCAAAGGATCGGCTGTCCGGATGCGGTCATGGCTGGCCAGATTACGCCAACTCTGTTATATCGTCTGCGTCCTGACCGGCAGCTTTTCGAACTGTTGCAATCACTGGAAAAGCGAAATGCTGAAACTATTTTTGGAGCCTTTTCGGATGTGCTCTCGGAACGCGGCGTGACGGTGCGGCCCGCCTGGCAGTTTATGGAGAAGTATATGCCGCTTCCGGGTAGCGTATCCGCTCGAAAACCCGATGAAAGGGAGAGCGCCGATATCGCTCTCGGTGTGGAAGTGGCCAAGACCACGAGCGGCCTGGAAATCGGGCAGACGGTCTGCATCAAGGAGGGTACGGTTATTGCCGTTGAATCGTTTGAGGGAACGGACAAGACGATGGCACGCGGTGGCCGGTTATCTAATGGAGGAATGGTGGTCGTCAAGGTGGCCAAAAAAGGGCACGACATGCGCTTTGATATACCGGTTATCGGGCGAAAGACCATTCGCGTGCTAAAAAAGGCGGGGGCAACGTGCCTGGCTGTGGAAGCGGGGCGCTGCATTATGCTGGAAAAAGAACACTTGATAAAAGAAGCAGATAAAATGAAACTGGCGTTAATAGCCGTTAAAACTGAAGATAGTGCGCAGGAGTCACATGCGTGAAGTTGTCGCCGTTTAATCAGCGGCAGGGTTTTCAAAAAATAAATAGTATATGAACAGCAGGTGAAATGATGAATAAAGTGAAAGTGGGAGTCGTCGGGGTCGGCAGTCTGGGACAGCATCATGCCCGCATCTACAGTGATCTGAAACAAGCGGATTTTGTGGGTCTCTATGACGAGGATTCGGCCCGGGCCGAAGAAATTGCAGCACTATATAAAACACGTGTGTTTTCATCGCTGGAGGACCTCGCCCGCGAAGTGCAGGCAGCCAGCGTGGTCGTGCCCACGAATCTTCACAGGGACGTGGCGCTGACCTTGATGGAGCAGGGCGTTCACTTGCTCGTGGAAAAGCCGATTGCCACAACAACGGCTGAAGCCGCTGAGATGGTGCATGTTGCCCGAGAAAAGAACCTGCTGCTTCAGGTCGGGCATATCGAGCGGTTTAATCCCGTCCTCAGGCATCTCGAAGATGCCCGTTACCGCCCACGCTTCATCGAGGCCCATCGCCTGGCTCCTTATCCTCCGAAACGCGACGGAGGCCGTCCGAGGGGGACAGAAGTCAGTGTTGTGCTCGACCTTATGATTCACGATCTAGAGATTATTCTCCACCTCGTGCAGTCGCCTGTTAAAGAGATTAGGGCCGTCGGAGTGCCCGTGTTGAGCCCTACTGAAGATATTGCCAACGCCCGTATTGCCTTTGAGAATGGAGCGGTTGCCAATATTACGGCTAGCCGTATAAGCCCGGAAAAGATGCGTAAAATAAGGGTTTTTCGTGAGGATGCCTACATCTCCCTCGACTATATGAAGCAGGAAGGGGAACTTTATCGAAAAGGGGTTATGGGAATCACCAAAAAAGAAATCCCCGTTATAAAAGGGGAACCGCTTTTTCATGAACTCGAAAATTTTGTAGCCTGTGTGTCCGGACATGGCACGCCGCGCGTTACGGGCGAACAGGCCGCCGAGGCCCTCAAACTGGCGGTGGATTTAATTCATACAATGCAGACCAGCGCCTCATGAGTAAGTCTGTTATGGTGATAGCCGGCGAGGTTTCCGGCGATATGCACGCGTCTATTCTGGTGCGTCAGCTTCAGGAGCGAATGGCCGACATCCAGTTCTGGGGGATTGGCGGTGAGCGCCTCAGGGACTGCGGTGTTCAGCTCTGTCACGATGTGTCGGAAATGGCCGTACTGGGTGTGGCTGAGGTCCTGAGGCGCTATCCTTTTTTTAAGTCAGTTTTCAATGAGATACTGGAAAAAGTAGACCACCATCGGCCTGATGCGGCTATTCTGGTCGATTATCCGGGTTTTAATTTAAGGTTGGCGGCCCAGCTCAAAAGACGCGGTGTGAAAGTAATCTACTATATTTGCCCGCAGGTGTGGGCCTGGCATCAATCGAGGGTGTCGAAGATAGCGCGTATCGTGGACCGTCTCCTCGTTATTTTCCCGTTTGAAGTCGAGGTTTTTTCCAAAACCGGACTCCACGTGAACTTTGTAGGTCATCCGCTGGTAAAAGATGTCAAAAAGTTTCTCGGGGTGCCGCCCACAGCGCTCCCCTGGACCGATGCGCGCAAGGTCGCCCTGCTGCCGGGAAGCCGGCGTCAGGAAGTGCAGAGAATTTTACCCGCTATGCTGGAGACGGCGGAAAAAATGCGCCATAGCGACAGGCACCTCTGTTTTCTGATTGCGGCACCCAACGCGGAGATGGCCTCTTACATGAAAGACATCGCCGCGTCGTCTAAAAAGGGGGCAGAGGCTCTGACCGTTATTGCCGGTGAGACCCGCGAGATTCTACGTCAGGCCGATGCCGCAATGGTGGCTTCGGGAACGGCCACACTGGAGACCGCTCTGATCGGATGCCCTATGATCGTGGTCTATAAAACCTCTTCTCTGACGTACTGGGTAGGGCGCATGCTGATACGGGTTGATTATTTGGGCATGGTGAACCTGGTTGCCGGTAGCGGTGTTTGTCCGGAGTTCATTCAGCATGATGCCGTGCCCGAAAAAATGGCGCCGGTGATGCTGGATCTCCTGCAGTCGGAAGATCGTCGGCAGGCTATGCTGGCATCGTTTGATACCGTCCGCAATGCGTTGAGCCGGGTGGAAGGCCCCTCTGCGGCGGATCTTATACTTCAGGAGATAGTGTGAAAAGGTATCTTCGATACATCAGAAGATTGAAGACTTCTGTAAAAAGTTTATAATGGAGAAATGGTGAATAAAAAATTTAGAGGAAGAACCATAAAACAGGCCAGGTGGGCATTGCTCTGTGTATCACTTCTGTTGTCTTTTTCAGCTTGCTCCAAAAATGCGGCCAAGCTGGATAAAAAAGATGAATCAAATCCCTTGGTGCAGAAGGCTATGATGCGTAAACGGGTGCAGGATTATGAAAATGCAGCCCTGCTTTTTGAGAGGGCTCTGGAAGAATATCCGCAGCTTGCAAAACCGCATCTCGAATTGGCTATCTTATATGAAAAACGCCCTTTTGAAGACCATATCAGGGCCATTCATCATTATAACCGCTACCTGGAGAAGAGACCCAAAAGCGATAAACGCGAAATTGTCGAGGGCATGATTAAATGGGCTCGTTTGTCTTTTGCCGCTTCGCTTCCGGAAAAGCCCTCAGGGGCTGTTAAAATGATTGATCACCTGCAGAAAGAAAATGCATTGCTGCGCGATTCGATTGATTTGCTTGAGGCACAACTGAGTGTCATTCCTGACCGGGATACCGGCGAGGGCTCTGTGCAGGAGGTTTCGGTTCCTGTACCGCAACAGCCGGTGAAACTGTCAGCCGTCGTAGAGAAACCTGTGCCGCCGGCTATCGAACGTGTGAAACGGTACACGATGCAGTCCGGTGACACGTTGACGGGCATTGCCCGCCGCTTCTATGGGCAGAGTTCTGAATGGAAAAAGATCTATGAGGCAAATAGAGATGTGTTAAAGAGTCCCGGCAGCGTAAAAGCCGGGCAGACGTTAGTTATTCCGGACGTCGTTCGGTAAATAGAAGAGGAGATTCGTTATGGCTGGTCATGATTTTTTTGATGAAGACTTGGTACAGGAAAGAGATGGCGTGAAGCGTATTCGGATGGGGCCGGGTGATGAGCCTGCAAAAATAGCTTCCCAGGAACATAAGGAAGGCTTTGGCGTACCGGTCTCTGATCTCAATTTGACGCAAATGGTGAAAAAGAAGGAAGAGGTCGCTGAGGATTTAGCATCCAAAGCGCGACAACTCGAGCGCCTGAAGCAGATGCAGGAGGAAATTGAACATCAGAAGCGCGACCTCGAAGATATTCGGCGAAAACAGAGTGAATATGAGCGGGGTAAAAAAGAAATGCTGGAGCGCTTGATGCAGAGCCTGATTCATATTGAGAAACAGGAAGTGAAAGCGGCCCAGTTGACGGAGCTGCTGAGTTCCACACGAAAGCAGTTCAAGGAAATGCTGAAGGAGCTCGAATCCATCAACGAAGATAACTGGCCGGAAAAAGCGTTCAGAGAGGAGTTGGGTAAGGCTCTGGTTCTCGTCGATGATGCCCGCATGGAGTTTAATAAAATTATGGCTCGAATCGAGACCTTGAATACGTCCTCGGAAAGAGTCGAAAGTGCGGAGCATCAACCCGTTATTTTTGAGGAAAGCTATGAGCGCTCTGCGGAATCGCGCGGGTTCGGTCATTGGCTGAAAATTGGGTTGGCAGTATCGCTGCCGCTCGCTCTAATCCTGTTAGTGCTCTTTTCAGCACTTGTCTTTTTGCTCAGCCGCTCAGGCTTCATCATGTGAGGTTTCCAGGAGTCTGAATGACCGGTAAACGAGATAAAGTAGATCTTCGCCTGAAGGAATTGGAAAAAGAGCGGAAGATGCTTGAAAAAGAAATCCGCAATCTGTCACGGCGTGTAGAATCAATGCCCGAGGGGATGCTCGACAAACTGGAGAATGAGCAGCGGGATATCAAGGCTGAACAGCGATCACTCGAAGATAACCTCGGCGCCTATCGACTCCTGCGTGATATGAACGGAAATCAAACGTCGGGCAAGCAGGATACAGAAAGATTGAATCATTACCTGTCGACCGGCAGTTTTGGAAAAAAACGCTTGCGCAGGTCAGAGCGACGGGTCTTACGAAATAAGGCCATATTTATGATCGTACTGGTTGTTGTGATGAGTGTTATCATCATACGTTTAAGTATTTAGCAAGAGGAGAAGCACCCTTGGAAGATTATAGAAATATTCGTGATTTCAAACAGATCGACTGGTCTCTCTGGGAGCCCGTTGAAAGGGCAACGCTCATGTTTGTTGTCAGAGAGGGGCAGATCCTGCTTATTCATAAAAAAAGGGGCCTCGGAGCGGGTAAAATTAACGGTCCCGGAGGGCGTATTGAAGCGGGGGAGACACCGCGCGAGTGTGCTGTGAGGGAGATAAGGGAAGAATTGTGCACGACACCGCTCGGTGTCAGCGAATGCGGTGAGCTGTCTTTTCAGTTTACGGACGGTTACTCTATACACGGGACGGTTTTCAGGGCCGATGACTGTACCGATGAGCCTTGTGAAACGGATGAGGCCATACCTCTATGGTGTCCTCTGGATGCCATTCCCTATGAACGGATGTGGGCCGATGACCGGTACTGGATTCCACTGATGCTGGAACGTACTCGATTCTGTGGGCACTTCCTGTTTGATGGCGATACGATGCTGGGCCGTTCAATCGAAAGAGAATCTCTTTAGCCTGAATTATTCACGCGATAAGTTTAGCGTAGATGCGAGACACCGAGAGGTGACGCTGTAGTGACCTACTGGGCGCCTTTTGTAAAAATAGATGAGAATTAATTCCTTGATCAAAAATCCATATCCATCCCATACTCAAGAGGTTAAATCATTCCCATCCATTTTTATGAATAGATCAGGTTAGTTGTATAAATGGTGCAGGAAAGGAATGTAATGATGCGATTGAAGTGGATTGTGTGTGTCATGATGGTCTTGGCTGGCGTGGAGTGCCTCGGCGCGGGCGGCGTTCAAATCAAAGCTGTAAAAAAGACAAAAGAGGTCGAAAAGGGATCTGTTCAGGAACTACCCCGGGGGACTACGCGAGCTGTTAAAAAGGATGTGTTTATTCGTTTCAGTGTGCGCAGAGTCGACGCTACACTGCCGGATACAGTCGATGGCTACTGGTTCATAGCAGTCGAGCAGGCTAATGGAAGGACCCTATTGGCCAAAAGTGGGCAGAAAAAAATTCAGATCCCACTGGGTCAGTGGACAGATCTTGACACAGAGACGGTGACGATTCTAAGCCGGGAGTGGAAGGGGCCGCACAGGGATGGTGAAATAGCGTCTGAAATTAAAGACTATGCGCTGATTCTGAAAGACGGTGGTGATGTGGTGTCCGAAGAATATTCATCGTCAGATATGAAAGAAATGGTGGCGGAGCAGGGCGCTGCGAGCCCGTCAAAAACAGCGCGGCCATTCAGCGACGATCGCCGTTTTTTCAGAAAGCCCCTTAAATGATTCTGAACATTACAGTCATTCTGCGTCCACAGGATTATCCTGGAGTGCATGGGTGACTGCAGCGGTGCTGTTTGTATGCATACCGCCTTCAGGTGCAGCATCATTCATTTCATTTGTCTGAACGTTTTCAACTTCATTAGTTGAAACCGGCTCGTCATAATCTTCAATGGTTTTTGTAAGGGCTTCCTCAGGAATAGAATTGCTAGATAGAATGGTTGCTACAACAGAGACTTCAAGGCCGGTTGAAGGCTTGTCGGCATCAATGGCTTTGGTGAACTTCGTCGATGCTGCCTTTTCTACAGGCGGCTGGAACGAGATGAAACCGCTCCTGTACAGGAGATAACCGGTTCCCCCCGCAAAAGCAGCGAAAAGTAACGCGAAGAAAATCGCCAGCCCTATAATTCGCCTTTCCGACTGTTTGACCATTTCCTGTAGTGATTTCTCCGATTGCGAACTTTTATCTGCAAACGTGTTGATCATCGTCGATGTCTGCCGGCTCGTATTATTCATAAGGCCTAGGGTTTCATTAAAGTTCTTCATGCTTTCCGTCAGCTTTTCATCGTGCATAATGCTGTTGTCGAGCTGCTGGCGAAGCATGCCTAAAACCTCAACCTGCTGATCTGCAGCGCGGGTCACTTCTTTGAGATGGTCCAGTGATGTGGGCAGTTTTTCCAGCACAGACGTCATTCTTTCCTGAACATCGCTTTGTTTGTCGAGATTCGATCGAATAGCCTTCACCAGTTCAAGCATTTCCCGGTATCCAGCCTGCAAGGTGGCCAGCTGCTGTTCCTTCTTTGACCCGACCTTTGGCCGCACGGACCAGTGCTTGTGATCCTGTTCAGTGGCCTCCGAAGGTTTCTGCGGGTCTACACTGAAAAAGTCTTTTTTTTCAGCTTTGATTGTAGTCGATTTTGAAAATAAAGATTTTAGTGATGACCAAAAACTCATGCTAGGGCTCCCGTTTATAGTTCGTCTTTATATTGAATGTACCAAATGATGCTGTGGGTATCCAGAGCATATTGCGCTGTTCATCTGTTTTTAAAGAACGTATCCAGTTGTTGTAAAAATGTGTCCATTTGCCGGTCTGTTCCCATCGTGATTCTGAGGTGTTGTTCCAAACCCGGTGTATCAAAGTGCCGGATATAGATACCGGCTTCCTTCAAGAATATGAAGAGATCGCGGGCCCGGAAGCTGGTATGCTGCACCCACAGGAAATTAGTTGCGGAGGGAGCGACTGCAAAACCGCGATCTTCCAAGGCACGTTTTACGCGTTCGCGGGTTGCGATTATGCGTGTGCAGTTCTGTTTCATGTGGACCTGATCGCTCAATGCAGCGATGCCTGTGAGCTGTGTCAGCATATTAACGTTATATGAGTCTTTAATCTTGTAGAGGGCCTTAATCAATGGAGAAGGTCCTACTGCATAGCCGAGACGAATCCCGGCCAGTGAGTAGGACTTCGACAGGGTCCGGACAATAATCACATTTTCTCTGGTTTCTATGAGATCCAGACAGTTCCATGCGGCAAAATCAACATAGGCCTCATCCACTACGACTATGCCGTTAAAGGTGTCGCAAAAGGACTCTATGTCTGCTTTGGAATACTGCATGCCGGTCGGAGCATTCGGATGCGTCATGAAGAAGACTGCTGTTCGGCTCGACAGCTTCGGCATCGTCCAATGCATCCCGTCAATAAGAGGCACTGTTTCCACATGACAGTTCTGGATGTGGGCTAATACCGGATACAGCGAATAGGACGGCTGAAAATATCCAATGCCCTGATCATTCTCAACCAATGCCCGAATCAGCAGGGTTAATATCTCATCAGAACCGTTTCCCATTAGTAGTTGTTCCGGTTGAACTCCGAGCAGCTCTGACAGTGTCTTTCTGAGTTGTATGCATGACGGATCCGGATAGCGTTGCAGATCCCCGTATTCAAAATTCTGCAGCACTCGCTCGACAGCGGGTGAAGGAGGATAAGGATTTTCATTGGTATTGAGCTTGATAATACCGGGAGCAGAAGGTTGTTCGCCGGGAACGTACCCTTCCATCAGTTCTACATGTCGTCGGATGTACATGACTTCTCGATTACGAAAAACGAAGCGTTCCGGATTGGGCGTGTGCCTTCAGCGTTTCGACGCGCCCAAAGGCATCAATCGCTTCAACGGTATCTGTCAAATCACCCTTTGTGAACTTTACTACACTGGTTTTGCGCCGGAAGTCATCGACAGTCAGTCCTGAGAAAAAGGCGGCTGTCCCGCCGGTAGGCAGCACGTGACTGGGCCCCGCAATAAAATCCCCGGCGGCCTCCGGCGTCCATTTTCCGATGAAAAGTGCTCCAGCCGTCTTAACTTTTTTGCGCCACTGCTCCGGCCGTCGGCACATGAGTTCCATGTGCTCAGGAGCAAACCTGTTACAGATGTCAATAGCCGTTTCCATGTCCGGTGTCACGACAAACAGCATACCGCTGTCGAGCACCTGCTGTACAGCTTCCAACCGGTTCAAGGTTTGACTGATGGCCGCGACCGCTTTTTTGACTTCTTCGGCGAGCTCGGCAGATGTTGTTACCAAGAGGGCTTTCTCGTGTCCTGTACCATGTTCGGCCTGTGAAAGGAGGTCGATGGCGACCAGGACCGGATCGGCGCTGTCATCAGCACATACAGCAATCTCACTGGGCCCAGCCACCATGTCGAGTGATACGTGTCCGTAGACCAGTTTTTTTGCCGCCGTTACATAAGGCCCGCCGGGTCCTACGATTTTCTGGACGGGGCGAATGGTTTCCGTTCCATAGGCCATGGCTCCAATGGCCTGAATACCACCCACTTTATACACTTCGTGTACGCCACAAAGAGACAGGGCATACAGTATGTAGGGGTTAACATGGCTATGTTGATCGGCGGGCGTGCAGGCGACTATTTCGGGGACGCCAGCCACATTGGCAAAGCCGGCAGTCATGAGAACGGTTGACACGAGCGGTGCGGCGCCTCCTGGAATATAAATGCCCACTCTTTCAATGGCGGTGTACTGTTCTCCCACATAGCCCTTGTGTTCCGTCGCAATCGACCAGTCTTTTTTCATACCGGCCTTGGCAAAGCGGGTTATGCGAGTCAGCGACTCTCCTGCAGCCTTTTTGAATATAGGGTCTATTTGTTTACAGGCCTCCGCTACTTCAGCGGGTGAAACACGTATTGTGCGGGCGGTCAGTGCGGCACCGTCGAACTGCTTCGCATAACGGAGCAGCGCTTTATTTCCTTCTCTCTGAATGGAGCGCAGCACCTTTCGCGCCACGCGGTCCGCTTCTTCCGCAATAGGGGGTCGTTTTATGAACTGCTCAAGAATGCGATTCTTTCCAGATGTTTTACTTAACGTTATAATGTTCATAGTTTACTCACTCAGTGCTTGATCATATCATTCATCTCACCACACCGCGGGCATGGCGCCATCGGTACATCGTGTTGAGTAATATACAGTTTATGACATGCTGTGCACTGATATACAGATTTTTTTCTGCCGGCTTGACTGTACTGTCTGCTTGAGCGAGCCCCGTAAAATATACCGGCCGCAGCGACGAAAATCAAACCCGTCAGCATCGGCAGCAGCAGATAGAAGTTGAGCGATATCGTCATCCTCAGGACCCTCCCGACTGTGCACTGTTCTGACAGTGAATGGAAATCTTGGCTACCGCGTGACGAACTCCCCGACTCAGTCGCCAGCGGTACAGCATCTGCAGCAGTTTATGGTCTATTTCGGTAACTCCGGATTTTTGAGTCAACAATACACTTTGGGGATATCCCTCGGGCGTGATGATCAGTCGCGCTTCTGCTTTCCAGGGAGTATCCAGCATGTGCTTGAGTTCCCCGTCTATATGCTGTGAGACCCACGGCCTGTCCGGATCATCCAGGTCTGCCGTTGTCAGCAGCAGCTTGTTCGACGTGATGGAGTATCCCCATATATTGCTGATTGCCGGGGTCAGTGTGGACGTACTGAACTGCCTTTTCAGACGGTCCTGTAGGTAGATGGGTGTGGACGTAAATCGGACACCTTCGTTCGTGTTCGCGCGGGGCGTCCGTAAAACGGTCTGTCTTCGCTGCGGGTTGGGTGGAAGGTGTCGGCTCCGCTGTTTCAGCCTGCTGAAGCCCTCTGATGAGGATAGCGAGAAGATCGAAGGGGACCACATCCAGGTGTCGGCACCATCTGTGTTGTCCGGCCGCTCATACGGCATGTAGCTCAGTGTAAACGATGACGAATTCAGGGGTGGGGGAGGCGTACGATGAATTGAGATCGACCCGAACAGCAAAAAAGTGAAGCTCGATGCGAGCAGAGCAAAAAGCCATATTTTAAGCGATGGATTGATCTGAACCGACAGCCTGTTCATGGGGTCTTTTTCTGTTGAGGGAGTTGTGTTGCAATGGAGACTTCACGGATGCCGGCATCCATGGCCATTGTGTATATAGTCACAATACGTTCATGCGGAATGTGCTTGTCCGCTTCAATAATAACGCGCGGGTTTTCTGTTTCATAAGCCATTTTCTTCATGGCGGCGGGGAGCCCGTCTATGGAGGTTCGTTCATCATTAAAGAAAATGATGTCTTCGCGCGTTATGGTGATCAGCATGGCATCATAATGCATACCGGACACAAAAGGTGCTTCCGGCAGTTCCATCACATAGCCCGGTTTTAGTATAAACTTGGACATCCCCATGAAAAACATGACCAGCACCAGCGCCAGATCAATGAAGACCGCCGTCTCGAGTGGCTGCCGGGCCACTCTTTTTCTCTTCATATGGAACCCTTCCGGCCATTCCAGCAGCTTGACGCTTTCATCGTTCATATCGCTTTATCCGCCGTTCCGTTTTGGGTTGTCAGGTGGGCCAGGATTAAGGCCGCAGCATGCCTCATGTCAATGAGAATGGCATTGACTCTACTGTATAGGAAGTTATAGCCCGCATAGGTGGGAATGGCTATGCTCAACCCCACTGCTGACGTGAGCAGAGCCTCCCAGAGGCCACCCGTCAGGTTACCCATATGAACCAGCGGAGCGTCGACCTCCATGGCTGTCAGCTGCTGAATCATACCCGTTATGGTGCCCAGTACTCCCAGCAGGGGTGCCGTTTTGCTAATCGTTGCCAGAATCATCATACGATTTTCCAGTCTCGGCACCTCCAGTAAGCCTGCCTGATGTATGGCCTGCTTGATAGCCTCTTCCCCTTCGTCAGCGTGCAGAACGGCTGCTTCAATGATGCGGGATACTGGGCCCGGAGTGTCTTCGCAAATGGAAATGGCCTCCACTTGGTTGCCCCTCTTTATATTATTGATAATCCCCTGGATGAAAGATTCTGGCTTAATCTGGGCCCGGTGAAGATGAAATAAGCGCTCAAAAAATACCATCAGGGAAAGCATCGCTGTCGCAAGCAGGAGCCACATGACCGGGCCACCATGATCAATTAAAAAATACATTTGTCACCTCTCTTCTTATCTATGTATTCACCGGCTTTAAAACAGGAGCCAGTGATCGATTCTAATTTGCTGTATTTTAGCTTCCGCCTCTTCAGAAGCCGATACCTTTGCCTCTGCAATATGCCGGTAAAATCGTACAGCCTCCCGCCATTGTTCACGCTTTTCGAGCAGGTGTGCCGCGCTGAAAGCCGCCCGTGTAAACCATGGAGCAGCACCGGGGCGATTGTGTTTGATGTCAGCTTTGTATTGGTAGACGGCCCTGGTATAGTAATCGAGGGCCTGTTCCGTGTCGTCCATTTTGGCGTAACAGCGGCCCAGTTTATAGAGGGCTTGCAGACGCAGTTCCGTTGAAATGGAAGGCGTTGCCAGTACGGTCTCATACGATGTAACCGCTTCCCTGTAGCGTGAGGGGTCGTCACTTCCCAGTGTGTAGTAACAGTCGCCCTGACGCCCCAGGGCGAGGGGGACTAAATAGCTGTTCGGGGCGTTGCGAATAATCTCATCGAACACAACCAGGGCATCTGAAAACCGGCCGAGCTCACTCATGGCATCCCCTTGTGTAAAGCGGGCTTCAGCCAGTAGCTTGCTGGCCGGCCTCACGTCGATGAGCTGTTTCATGTAATCGATACAGCGAACGTATTCCTTTAGGAAAAAAGCGCTGCGGCCCGCACTGTATACGATGTTGTCGAGTAGTTTGCCATCCGGGTATTGTATGGCCGCCCGGGACAGTATTTCTTCAGCCTTCCTGTAGTCCGATCGGTTAAAGTAATACTCACCCATCCAGAAGGCTACGTGCTCGGCCCATACCGAATCCGTATATTCTTCCAAAAACGAAGTGCATTGTTCGAGCGCCTGTTCATAGTCCCCCATAACATACAGCGTCATGGCCTTCATATACATGGCGTGCTCAAGGTGGGAGAGGCCGCTATCCATCTCAGACAATGTCGTAAACACATCGAGCGCCTCGTCGAGACGGTTCATCTGATAGAGGGTCATACCCATGCCGTGTTGTGCCATTACCTTCCAGTATGTGGACGTGGCACTTTCACCTGCCAGGTTATAGATGTCCAGTGCGCGGTCAAAGGTGCCTCTGCTGCTCAGTATTTCGGCAGCTCTGAGGAGCCCTTCCAGCGATAGTGCATGGCCGGGCATGTCCTCGTTCAGTGAAGCGAATGTGTCGACAGCAGCATCAGCCTGATCCGTTTGCTGTAGACATTCTGCCATGCGAAAACGAGCTTCCGGCAACAGGGGATGGTCTCTGAAGGTCGTCGTAAGCTCAGTCAGGTTGCTGTATGCCCGGCGATAATGCCCGGCGAGATAACGCGCATCGGCAGCCAGGAACAGCGCATCTGCCGCGGTGTCCTGCCCGGCATATCGCTGGGCTGTCTGTTCAAAAGCAGTGGCCGCTTCGATATAGCGTTCGAGCTGATAGAGGCTGTTGCCTTTTCCCAGCAGGGCGGATGCATAACCTGCCGGGTTCGTGAAGGATTCGAGGTATACCCCATATTCATGCAGCGCATTGGTCCAGTTCTGACGATTGTAAAGCCGGTCGGCCAGCGATAGCTGAGCCTCTTCGACCCAGGGGTGTCCGGGTTGGAGAATGTGCGCTTTAATCAGTTGTTGCCGACCTTGTTCCACGGCGTCTTTTTCCAATAAAATCCGGGCGTGCAGGGCCAGGGCCCGCGCTTCCAGTTCTGTGTTTACGGGGTGTTCAAGTTGCGGGCTGATAAGGTCTTCAGCCTCTTCTGCTCGTCCAGTTCTCAAAGCAATATAGGCTTGGTATAGCTGCCCTTCACTGAACGCTTCTTTTGATAGGTTCGACATTGTCAAAAAGGTGTTGAGGCGTTCTTCGGCTGTACTGAAATCATTTGTCTGCAGATACAGCTCAGCCTGCCAGAGCAGGCTGCGGCTGCTCGCTGTATGTTCGGGATAGCGTTGAGTGATGCGTTCTAATGTGGAAAAGGCTTGTTGTCTCTGATTCAGCCGTATGTACAGGCCGGCCATATCCAATAGATTTTCTGCGGCCTGATCTGAATCGGCAAAGTATTTATCGAAGACGGTGAGTGCGCCTGTGGCCCGCTGAAAGTCTCCGCGCTTTACGTAGATTTTAGCTTTCAGTCGCTCGCACAGACCTTTATTGGGATCGTTTGCCGGCATGCCCAGACTTTTCTCTAATTCCTCTAGGCTCTCGTCATAGCGCTCTTCTTCAAAGAGCAGAAACGCTTTCCAGTAAATATAGCCGGTGAACCAGCGGGTGTTTTCCGCCTGTTTCCAGTGATCGCGGATGACGCTCAGTGACTCCGTCAATGCGCCCTGATGATACAGTGCCTGTGCCTGCTGAAGTCGGGCCTCTGCCAGCGTGGGGGTGTCGCGGGCTGTTCCGGCCGCCCGGCGAAAGTGTTTGGCAGCCAATTCATACAGTTCATCCTGCATGGCTGCCTTTCCCATCAGCAGGTGGTCATCAAAAACGGAGCTTCGCGCCGATGCGATGTGGGTCACGGCGAGCATGACCCAAACCATAGCGGTGAAGGTCGTGACCAATCGTTGTATGTATATCCTGTTCATATGAGCTCATTAGTAGAGCACAGAAGGCCCCGTTATTCAACGCCATTCTGTCAAACGAAAACCGCTGAGACAGTCGCTCAGGGCAGTACCTCTCTAAGAAACGAACCCGTATAGGATTTTTCACTTTGGGCAACCTTTTCCGGCGTGCCGCTCGCTACGATTCGACCACCCCTGTCACCGCCTTCGGGTCCGAGATCGATGATGTGATCTGCTCGTTTAATGACATCCAGATTGTGCTCGATAATAATCACGGTGTTGCCGGCATCGCGCAATTTTTCAAGCACGTGCATCAGTTTGTGAATATCAGCAAAATGCAGTCCCGTCGTAGGTTCGTCGAGAATGTAGACCGTACTTCCTGTATCCCGCTTACTCAGTTCGGAGGCTAATTTGATGCGCTGTGCTTCACCTCCCGAAAGCGTGGTCGCCGATTGACCGAGTTGCAGGTATCCGAGCCCCACCTCGGACAGCGTCTGCAGGCGTTTGCAGATCGGTGGAATGTGCTGAAAGAATTCCAGTGCCTCATTGATCGTCATTTCCAGCACATCCGCAACACTCTTTCCATTGTAGCGTATCTCCAGAGTTTCCCTGTTATAGCGTTTCCCTCTGCATTGTTCACAAGTGACATATACATCAGGCAGAAAGTTCATTTCGATTTTAAGAATTCCGTCACCCTTGCATTTTTCACAGCGTCCGCCTTTTACATTAAAACTGAAGCGGCCCGGTTTATAACCGCGCACCTTGGCCGCGGGGAGTTCAGAGAAAATCTGACGTATATAGGTAAAGGTATTCGTGTAAGTGGCGGGGTTGCTGCGCGGTGTTCTGCCGATGGGCGCCTGGTCAATAACGATCACTTTGTCAATATATTCAAGGCCTTCGATGGAACCGTGCTTTCCAGGACGTTCTTTTGATTTGTAGAATCGTTGAAAGAGTGCGCGCCTGAGAATGACATCGACCAGGGTGCTCTTGCCACTGCCCGACACCCCTGTGACACAGGTCAGCAACCCGATGGGAAATCGTGCATGAATGTTTTTCAAATTGTTTT
>CAYXEW010000046.1:0-19964 GCA_964464115.1 uncultured Verrucomicrobiota bacterium | reverse complement strand
GGGATAAGCTGCTCCTCGACTACGAGGACTTCCTGCGCCACCGGCATCTGCCGCAATGGGATCCCGATGACCCGGAAGCTTCCGAAGTGCGCAGCGTGCCAACCCGATTCAAACGAGATCGGTCTGATCAGTCCAAGCTAACCGATCTGACTGATCCTGAAAGGTGGGCCCTGTACTTGTGCTGACTGGAGCACGAAGACCCCGCCGTCAGGGCCAACGCCCTGATTTGCCTGATCCACCAGGCCAACTACCTGCTCGATCAGCAGATTGCCGCCCTGGAACAGGACTTTGTCGAGGGCGGCGGCTACAGCGAACAGCTCGCCGCTGCAAGGTTGGCGGAACGCAGTCGGCGCAAAAAGACCGCCAGCGTTCCGTCTGATCCGTCCGATCACATCCCCGCCTGCCCGAAGTGCGGGCAGGCGATGGTCTTGCGCACCGCCAAAACAGGCAAAAATGAAGGCTCACAATTCTGGAGATGCTCCGCCTATCCTGAGTGCAAAGGAACGATTCCGGTTTAACAGAAAAACGATCCGACCTACCGACCCAGAAAGGACTCCATGGCATTCAGTCCATCATGGATGATAGCGATTTAAGCAGGGGAGGGATATGGGTTTTTACAGCGTCCCACACGATTTCTTCATCTACGGAATCATAACCATGAATAATCCTGTTACGCATACCTACAATGCTGCGTAAGTCAGGAAGGTTGGTCTCAATCTCAGGGTTTGCTGCGGATGCAAGATTAAGTGCTTCGCCGAGAATTTCAAATTGCCGCTCCACGGCAGATCGCAGTAGCAAGTTGTCGCTGTATTCGTCTAGCGATACGCCAGAAGTGAACGATTCTATCGCTTGGCATGCATTGATGGCGTCATGTACCCGCTGTTTCAAGGCATCGGTCATAGATGGTCTCTTTCGTCGCCTGGATGGTATTGCGAAAATAGGGGTTGCGGATAGAGCGCGGCGTCAGAAGGTCGACATGCCTTTCAAAAAGGCGTTCTAATGCGGTGGCAAAATCCAGGTATCGATCCAGTATGCCAGGTGATCTGTGGTCCTGGAATTCGATAATAAAATCAAGATCACTGACGTCGGCATTAAAACGCCCATTTACGGCAGAGCCAAAAAGATCGAGACGCTGTACGTTAAACTCGTGACAGAGATTCACCAGTTCAGTCCGCTTTTCTTTAATAATATCGATCATAAGAGCATAGTAGAAATAAACAATATTGCATTCAATCACAAACAGTCTTAATCATCTACGGTGACCCGCCCGATCCGGCCGGATCTTTGCTACCGCCCCAGAAAGGACTCCATGGCGTTCAGTCCATCGGGTGTGCCCATATCCATGAGGGGCGGGGAACATTGAAATGCATAAAGTTGTTTATTTTCTGCCCAGAGGGGAAATAATTTTTCTTCCATGGATATTTTTTCTCCCACCGGAATATCCCGGAGCATCGCCTTGTTGAGCAGGTAGACCCCCCCGTTGATGACGCCCTCGGTGTGCTCGGTCTTTTCTTTAAAGGACGTGATGTGTTGCTGATCGTCTATCTCGACCGTCCCATAGCGTCCCGCATGTTTTATCGGGGTGACGGCCAGCGTGGCCCCGATGTTCAGTTTTTCCAAGGCTTGGAAATCGGCAACGGATATATTTCCAATGGTTGGAATGCTTTCGTCGCTCCAGCGCTGGATATGATGATGGAACATGTCCAGCAGGTTGAGATTGGGTAAAAGGCTGTCGCCGTTGAAGCCAAAGAAGAGAGGACCTCTGATCAGGGGGGTAACAAATTTAAAAGCTCCGCCTGTCCCCAGCGGTTCGGGCTCTACGGCCACGGTGACTTGTGCTCGCCGATCGTTTGACGAATAGAAAAAGCTTTCATTGTCTAACTGCTCGCCCACTTCAGCCAGCCATTCGCAGAGTTTATCGGCCATGTAACCCGCCGCCAAAACGAAGTCCGTGACACCCTGTTGGATGAGCAGATCAAGTTGCCACTGCAGAATGGGTTTGCCGCAGACGGGGATCAGTGCCTTGGGCCGATCACTGTACAAACTCTGTATGCGGGTTCCTTTTCCGCCTAAAAGTATTACTGCTTGCATAATATCTGAATGATTATAAGATGACGGCTTCATTATGTAGATTTTCAATAAGAAGGCAAGATGGTTAAGTACAATAGAGTAGCTTTAATTAATACCCGGGCGGAGTCCCGTCAACGCATACCCATAGGCTTGCTTCTATTGGCTGCCTGCGTGCGTGATATGTGCGAGGTGCGTGTATTTGACCCTGATCCGGATGATTATGATTTGCAGGATGTTGTGGACTTTCAGCCGGATCTGGTGGGTTTTGGCTTTATGACGCAGACACGTAATCTGGCGCGTGAAAAGTTTCAAAAGCTGCGTGAGCGGCTTTCCGGCGTTACCTTTGCCGTTGGCGGGGTGGGGCCCACCGTGGAGCCCGAACGGGTGTTTGAAATGTTTGAGCCCGATATTTGCATTGTGGGTGAAGCCGAAAAGACATTCGAAAGGATTGTTAAGGGGGATGAGCTAGACAACATTCCGGGCATTTACATGCCGGGGCGCGCTTACACACCGCCGGACATTTACATGAATTTAGATGACATCCCGCTGCCTGCCTATGATCTGATGCCGGATTTCAAAAAGTATCTACTGCCCCCCGGCGGTATAAGGGGGAAATGGTTTAACCGTGGCAGCCCCATGATTATGTCGGCCAGGGGGTGTCCTTATAAGTGTACTTTCTGTTCTTCCTGTCTGATGTTTACGAGAAAAGTACGCCGTCGCTCCGTACAAAATGTAATAGAGGAAATTCGCAAACTTCATTACGAATATGGAGCCAATGCGGTTTACTTTTTTGACGACACCTTCAATGTTAAAAATGAATGGGTAAAAGAGTTTTGTGAAGCTCTGAAACAGGAGCCCTATAAACTGACATGGGGTTGCCAGGTCAGAGTAAATTTGGTTTCCGAAGAACAGGCTTCTATGATGAAGGAAGCCGGGTGTGTGCAGGTGGATATTGGCGTTGAATCCGGCTCCCCCAAAGTCTTAAAGGCTATTCAGAAGGGCGAAACGGTAGAGCAGATTAAGAAGGCTTTTGCAGTGCTTCATCGTGTCGGCATTTCACCCATGGCAACATTTCTGGTCGGCTGCCCTGAAGAGACCATGGAAGATGTTGAAATGACGAAACTTTTACTCAAGGAGATTAAACCGTCATTTGCTGAGTTTTTCTACTTAATCCCGTATCCCGGATCGGAGCTCTACAGGCAGGCGGTTGAGCATAACTGGATCGTGGATAACAGCTATGAGGGGCGGGGTATGGTGGATCGGCCAGTCCTAAAAATTAATTTTTCACTGGATGAACAGCGGGAAATCAGGCGTCAGTATTTCAACATGATGGCGGCCCGAAACCTGATGGGCTATTTTTCGTTCAATGTGTTGATGTCCGTAGTTCTCAATATACGGCCCGTTATGATTCGCGCATTTATTAAAGAGTATTTTAAAACGAAGAATACTCGTGATGCCATGCAGGCCTATGTGCACGCCTTGCGAAGATACTGCGCTGAGAAGATGGCTTAATAGTTTAGATGAGCAAAGCGGGACAACGCCGTTACCGTTTGTTCGATAACGCTGTTCATGTCAAAGTAGTTGAGGGCATCCCGTTCTGCAGCATCTGCACACGTATTCCTAAGTTCAGGGTTTTCTGCAAAGCGGATCAGTTTTTCTTTAAATTCATCCATATTGCCGGGGTCAAAAAGCAGTCCGTTACGCCCTTCTTCCACCACCTCCTGCACACCGCCCAGGCGGGCGGTCAAAATGGGCAGGCCGCACGCCATATTATGCACCAGCGCCCCCGTCATATGAAAATCATCTGATGGCTCTCCAACGCGCATGACGAGCCCAATGTCCCCTGCATTTAACGCTTCACTCACATCGGATGGCTCGGGCAGCCAGCCGGGAAGGTTGCAGATATCCTCCAACTCCAGCTCCGCTATCAGTTGGCGGAGGTTGTTCATTTCCGTGCCATCGCCAATCAGTAGATAGCGCAACATGGGATAGCTGTCCTTCATCTCTGCCAGGGCCTTGATGATCCTGTCATTACCTTTGTTGGGATGCAGAATACCGTGATGCACCAGCACTAATTCTTTATCAGTGTAGCCCCATTTCACTTTGGCTTTTATCTTATCCATGCGATGATACATGTTCATGTCGCAGGGATCGTAAATAGGTATAATATTGGTTGGATTGATGCCCTGACCCACCAGATAGTTCTTTGTGCTTTTAGCTCTGGTGAAAATTAAACCGATCTTCTTCCATGACCACAGGTCGACAGTCTTAATGATCTTGGCTAGAAATGACTTTCGCTTTGTCAGATAAATATCGACAAAAAAGTCGACCACGGTAATGGCTATTTTCTTGCCGAAGAAGATCCGGGCGATAGTGGCCGACAGTGGAATGGTTTCGTCAATGTAAATAACATCTATCCTCTTGAATCGGCAATAAAGGGCAATAAAGGGCAGGCAGAAAACCCACAGTATGCTTTTAATCAGTTTGTCCCTGTTGTTTGTGCGATCCACTGAATAGGGCAGGGTATGCATAATGACATTGTCCAGAATCTGTTGAGGAACAGGTTGGACTGCTTTGGGGCTGATATAATGCACTTCGCAGGTGTTGGCCAATCCTTTCATGCACGCTGGTAAAGCGTGAAAAAGTTCGGCATGATCCGCGGCACTGTAACGGAACCAGAATGCAAGTTTGGGTTTGTTCTCACTCATTACTGGAAAAGATGATTCTGCTGCCCTCTGAGCTGAACTTGAAACGCACTTCTTTCAACGGTTGCAGCTTTTCTCTGATGATCGGTTGTGATGCTTCAGGGGCATAGAGACAGAGAAAGCCTCGTCCGCCGGCACCCAAGAGTTTTCCCCCAATCGAGCCAGCGGCTTGAGCCGCACTGTAAGCGTCGTCAATCACCTTGTTGCTGATACCGCGGGAAAGTGCTTTTTTTCTTTCCCATGCCTCATGCAGCATTTCGCCAAACTGAGAAAGTGGTGCATTACTGCACAGCAGGTCCTCGGCTTCATTGACCATCTCATGCATTCTTTGCAAATTGCCTGTGTTCATTTTGGTCTTTGAGATCTGTTCTTTCAATACCGTCTCTGCCGAGTTCTCGACCCCGAGGTAAAACATCAGCAGGTTCCCCTCGAGCTCCCTGATACGATCAATGGTGATGCCTATATTTTCGACACGAACCGGTTTGTCGGCAGGAAAAACAATTTTGTTAAAGCCGCCATAGGCCGCAGCATACTGATCTTGCCATCCGCCGGCATCCTGTACTCTGTCCCGCTCAATGTGTATAGCTTCCGCAGCAAGGTCGGCCGGCAGGGTTCTCTCTTTTTTGAAGCCGTATAAGGCGTTTAATAACCCTACAGTGAATGAGGAAGAAGAGCCCAGTCCTGTTTGCCCGGGCAGGTCTGCCACGTGTACAATTTCAACACCTTCATGAATGTTGAGGTGCAATAGAGTTTCTCTGATTAAAGGATGTTTGAAGTCTGCAGAAGACCCCACCAGCTCTGTCTTGGAGTAACTGGCTCGACAGCGGTGTTTGAAAAAGGAAGTCAGTTGATGGACGGACAAATAACAGTACTTGTCTATCGTCGAAGATATGACAGCGCCTCCGTGCTCCCTGAAATAGCCGGGGAAATCCGTGCCGCCGCCAAAGAAGCTCACGCGAAAAGGGGTTCTCGATATAATCATGCCAGTTGTACCTTTCCGGATACTACTTCCTCAACAAAGGTCTGAACGGTCGCTTTTGTCTCGGGCAGGTCCACCAGTCTGCTAATCTTGTCGATATTCACTTCACAATGTTCAGATGGTGGGTTGCCGTTATCATAATAGCTCAGGTTGTAACCGGGTATCATTTCAGCCACTTCCTGTAAACGTATCAGCCCCTTACCACCGATATTAAACACTTCGCTCTCTATTGCCCGGCTCGCTATATCCAGGATAATCCGGGCAAGGTCATCTGTTCGGATATACTGATACTTAGATTCTATGCCCACTCTCAAGGGGGTGTTGGTCAGCATATCATAAATAGAATTCTTCCTGAGCCCCGAACCTACAAAACCCGACATGCGGAAAATAATCCAACGGGATGCATAGTATTGCACCAACGTTTCGGCGAGTCGTTTGTGCAGTCCGTATGGGGAAACCCGATTCAGGTCTATCTCTGTCTCTTCGGTGTTATGCGCCGGGTTTTCCTTATCGCTGTATATGTCCATGGTGGAAAGGTGTATATATTTGTCAGCCGTGAAATCATGAAGTGATCCCATAACGGAACGCACAGACATGTCGAACTCTTTTTGAGGGTCTTTGGTGGCAAGAAATTTTTTTGAATTTCCATTGGCATTGATAAGCAGATCAGCCTTTGCTCCGATATGATCACTGTAGTTTTCGACATCTATGGCGAGACAATCATAACCGCGCCGTTTGGCCTGCCTAAGTACTGCAGAGCCGACAAAACCTCGGCTGCCAATGATAATACAGGTTGGGGTCATAGCCTTACAATGCCTTTTTTCCGGGCTTCTTTGAACCATTCAATAGTCTTCTGCAAACCTTCTTCCAGCGGGGTGTCACAGGATAGCCCGAGGCCGTTCAGCTTTGACACATCAAAGATTTTATCGATTTGGCCGTCGGGTTTGGTGGTGTCCCACACAATCTCGCCCTCAAAACCGGTTACTTTTTTTACGGTTTCTGCCAGTTCTTTGATGGAGATGCGTTTGCCGGCCGATATATTGACGGGTTCGCTGCTGTCATAGTTTTCAATAAACCAGGGAACGGTATTGCCGACATCGCCTGCATAGACAAAGTCACGGGTGGGGCGGCCTGTGCCGTAGGCCGTAACTTCCCGGACGCCAGCTTCCTGGGTCTCAAGGTAGCGGCGGAGCAGGGCAGGGATCACGTGAGCTTCTTCAAAGTTAAAATTATCCCACTCCCCATATAAATTTCCAGGGATCAGAACAATGGAGTTAAATCCATGCTGTTGCCGGTAGGCCCAGCTCTGGGTGATGAGCATTTTTTTAGCCACGGAATAGCCCGCGCTTTCAATTTGCGGATAGCCATTCCACATCTGGTCTTCACCAATGGGGGACTTTGCATCGGATGGGTAGGAGCATCCGCCCATGAACGTGACCAGCTTTTGCACGCCGCCGCGAAAGGCTTCCTCAAATACGTGCAGGTTCATGCAGAGGTTGTCATAAAAGAAGTCAGCCGGTCGCTTCTTATTGGTAATAATGCCGCCCGATTTGGCCGCCATATGAACGAGACAGTCCGGCTTGAGGTCGGCGATCATTTGCTTGACCGCTGCGGGTTGAAGCAGGTTGTAATCTTTGCTTCCCAGACCAATAAATTCAGCGTCCAGCTGAGCCTGCAGGGCCGACATAACATGATGACCGAGGAATCCCGTCGAACCCGTTACTACTATCTTTTTATACGTACTTTTCATCTATTAAATCCTCGACTCTCATTAGCCAAAAAAAACACAAAGAGTCACGAAAATCTCTGCTACAATAAGGTTCTCTGTGTCTTTTCGTGTTTCTCGTGGCGATTACTCTGTATTATATAATCTAATTTCAATAGCCACAAAAAACACAAGAATACACAAGAAATCAACCCATGACATATTTTTTGATGTAAAGCTTCGGTTCTCCAAAGTTAATCAGAAGACCGTCATGAATACGGGATGAAGTCAAATAACCGAGCAATTGACTTACATGCTCATTGGTCACTTTTTTACTGGCCTTCAATTCAACAATGAGGCTGTCTTCAATGAAGAGATCAGCAAAATACTCTCCCAATACTGTTCCATCCTCATCATAAACGGTTAATGGGTGTTGCTGTTCAACAACGAGACCCTGCTTTCTAAGGCGGTGAGCCAGTGCATTCTCATATATTTTCTCTAAATGACCGTTTCGATGATATCTATGAATGGCAAAGCTTGTTTCTCTTACGGTATCGCACAACTCATTGATCATCTGTTTCCCCTTTTTGTGTCTTCTTGTGTTTCTCGTGGCCATTTCTTCCTACTCTTAGAATTCAATTTTTAATCGCCACAAAAAGTCACGAAAAGGCTCTCGGCAGCAAGCTCTTTGTGTCTTTTTATGGCCATTCCCTACACATTCGAATATTGGTTCTGCCGGATGATCTGATAGCCTTTGATTAATTCGGCAATACCCTTTTCCAATGAAACGGCCGGCTGATACCCCGTCTGCTCTATTTTTTCATTACTCACAATATAGTCCCGCTTGTCCGGATCTTCGCCGATCTCCGACTCAATGATGGTGAAATCAGGCACTTGCTTCTTAATCTCTTCACACAGCTCTTTTTTGGACAAGTTGGCATCGCTGAGACCGACGTTGTAGGGCTCTCCCTTCATGGTTTCAAAGTTGTCGAGGCCGTGCATAAAAGCGCGGCATACATCCCAGACGTGGATGTAATTCCGCTTGAAGTGAGCCTCAAAGAGCACCACACAGCGATCGGTGACGGCGCGATAGGTGAAGTCGTTGACTAGTAGATCCAGCCGCATGCGAGGGCTGACGCCGAAAACGGTGGCCAGTCGCAGGGAAATGACATTGTCTTTTTTGAGGAGGTATTTTTCCAGCTCCACCTTGAGCGTGCCATAGAGGGAGATGGGGTTGAGCGGGGATTCTTCCGTGCAGTATTTATCAGCACCACCCACACCATAGCCACTGTTGGTGATGGGGACGATCATTTGCTGATCACTATTCATCAGATCGGCCAGCATCATGATGGCATCGCGGTTGATAGTGGTAGCTTCAATGGGTTTCTGTTTGCAGAGCGGGGCGCCTACGAGACAGGCCAGCGGAAAGATGATGTCCGCTTTTTTCACCTCTTCTTTAATGAGGGTTTCATCCCTAACGTCACCTCTGATCACATGGAAGTTCTCGAAGTAGCAGCAGTCGAGCAGGGAGGCCTGCTGATACATAAAATTATCAATGACGGTAACATCGTATCCCTTATAGAGCAGGGCGGGTACGAGTTTCGATCCAATATAACCGGCGCCGCCGGTAACCAATACTTTTTTCATAGATATCTGTTCCTGTCTTTGTTAATGAATGCTCGAATCCAATATATAGTAGACAACGGGCGAAGGGTAAAGTTCAAAGCTGTTATTCCTCAAGCATCCTCGAGTATCGGGTACAAGTGAAAACGCAGGTACAAAGAATAGTGTAGTCGTATCTTGTTTGCACGGAGATCGTTACTTCGCTGGTTGATAAAGTAAAGCCGTCGCGATGAGGCGGCTTGAAGTATCCGTCTCATAGATTCGGATATAGGATTAAACCCACATGCTGAATCCGTTATTTAAAACAATGTTACCAGCCAGTCCTGGGTGAGAAAGGCCAGGGAAAGCACTGCAATGATCCACATGGCGGGCTTGATATCCTGTTGTTTTCCCGTGACAAGTTTCATGATGGTGAACGATAGAAATCCAAACGCCAACCCCGTACTGATGCTGTAGCTCAAAGCTATCATGACCATGATAATAAAGGCAGGAAATCCCTCATCCAGACTGTCAAAGGGTATGCTCTTTATTTCTTTTATCATGAACAGGCCGACCATGATGAGGGCAGGGGCTGTAGCGTAAGGTGGCACAATAGAGAGCAGGGGAAGAAAAAACAGCGCGGGGAGAAAGAGCAAGCCGCATACAACAGCTGTGAGCCCCGTCTTGCCGCCTTGCTCGATGCCGGCTCCCGATTCAATATAAGCTGTTGTTGTAGAAGTCCCCAGCAGTGCACCGATCATTGTAGCGGCCGCATCAATACCCAGCAGTCTCCCGAGCTTTGAAACACGGCCCTCTGCATCTGTCATGTCTGCCTGCCTGCAGCAGGCAGCCAGCGTGCCCAGGCTGTCAAAGAGATCCATGAACATCAAACTGAAGATGGCCGAGAAAAGACTCCACTTTAACGCCCCCAGGATGTCCAGCTTTAATGCAATAGGTTGAATGGAAAACCTTGTGTTAAATATCGTTTCAGGCAATGCGACCAATCCAAATAGAACGGCAAGCAGTGTTGATGTCACAATACCGATAAGCAGAGCCCCCGGTATTTTCCGGGATTCAAGCACTAACATGATGAGCAGTCCGGCCAGCCCGATCATAATTTCAGGTGACAGTGGCTGCGCGGATACCAATGTCGCCGGATTATCGGCAATCAAACCTAAATTAACGAGGCCTATAAAGGTGATAAATAGA
This sequence comes from uncultured Verrucomicrobiota bacterium, assembly GCA_964464115.1. Classification (GTDB taxonomy): domain Bacteria; phylum Verrucomicrobiota; class Kiritimatiellia; order CAYTQP01; family CAYXEW01; genus CAYXEW01. Next base: position 9,694 of record CAYXEW010000046.1, on the reverse strand, counting down.
CCGATGCCAACAGATATTGCGGATATGAGGCTGTTTGGAATGGCTTCAACCAGCTTCTGTCTTAAGCCTGTAAGCGTGAGGATGAGAAAGAATGCACCGGATATAAAGACAATACCCAGCGCCGTTTCCCAGTTTACCTTACCACTGAGCACGAGACTGTAGGCAAAAAAGGCATTGAGGCCCATGCCTGGAGCCATGGCAATGGGAGCGTTGGCAATAAGGCCGACGGCGATGGTTGCCATAGCTGATGCCAGGCAGGTCGCTGCAATTAAGGCGCCTTTATCCATGCCGGTGGCGCTCAGGATACCGGGGTTGACAAAGATGATGTAGGCCATGGTCAGGAACGTTGTGATTCCTGCCATGATTTCCGTTTTGATGTGTGCCTTTCGCTCCCCGAGATTGAACCATGAATTTTTCATATAAAACCTCATACCTTCGTAAACGCACTATGAACTATTCGGGCGCCCGGGTCATTCACTTTTTGTTGATTCTTGACCGCTGTCTATCAACAGGGTAGCCTGTGCCCGTCTTTTTCAGGAATACTCTATGTGTGGAATTGTCGGTTTTACCAGATTCAGAAACACTCATCTTTCGGATGCCGATCAGCTCATCCGTGAGATGGCGGCCCCTCTCCAATCGCGAGGGCCCGATGCCGATGGCTATCACGTGACCCCCAGTGTTGCTCTGGGACATAAGCGGTTGAGTATTATCGATCTGGACAGCGGTGCCCAGCCCATGACAACGGCTGACGGACGCTATACTATCGTCTTTAATGGTGAGATATACAATTATATTGAACTGAAGGAGCATTTAATAAAGAGGGGCTGTGAATTCAGCACCACTTCTGATACAGAAGTACTGCTCTATCAGTTTGCACTGGATGGTCTCGATGCTTTGCAGGTCATCAACGGCATGTTTGCCTTTGCCGTATGGGATCATGCAGAAGAGCGCATCTATGTGGCGAGAGACCGTCTGGGTATTAAGCCGCTTTATTATTCGTACATAAAAGGCGACCTTGTTTTCGGTTCAGAACTGAAGGCGCTCATGCACTATCCTGATCTGCCCCGGGACCTCAACCTCCTGTCCGTCAGCAAATTTTTTACGTATAGCTATATCCCGGCCCCGCATACAATCTATGAAAAGGTTCACAAACTGGAACCCGGCTGTTATCTCGTTGCAGATGCGGATCAATTATTTACAGATTACTACTGGGATATTCCGCTCGAAGATAATCCGATCAGTACACAGACCGTGGACGAAAACGCAGAACAGCTGCTGGTTCTCCTGCAGGACTCAGTACATATGCGCCTGCGGTCGGATGTCCCGCTGGGTGTGTTTCTCAGCGGGGGAATTGATTCAAGCGCCATAACGGCGCTTGCTTCCATGGCGAGCTCAAAAAGAATTCATACGTTTTCCGTTGGTTTTGAAGAATCAAGCTACGATGAATCCCCCTATGCATTGGAAGTGTCCCAGCGTTATGACACGGATCATCACCACGAAGTGCTCTCAGCAAAACGCGCGATTGAATTGATGCCCCGCGTCATGCAGATACTGGATGAACCCTTTGCCGATGCCTCTATTCTGCCAACCTATATGTTGTCTCAGTTTACGCGGCAGTCCGTTAAGGTCTGTCTCGGGGGCGATGGGGGTGATGAACTCTTCGCCGGTTATCCATCCTTCCAGGCGCACAAGTTGATGGAACGGCTTTCTTTTCTACCCGCGCACTGGCGCGATCGCATTAATCGGATGGCAAAAAAAATTCCTGTTTCTCATAAGTATGCCAGTATGGAATACCTGATACAGCAGTTTTTCAAAGGGGCTGGCGTCTCACCCGAAATCCGTTTTTTTCTGTGGATGGGTATTTACGGTAATGAACAGAAGCGCCAGTTGCTCTCTGCAGGAGTGCAGCAGCAGTTACTTCGCACCAATGCCTTTGAAGATATTATCAATTATGTTCGCCAGAGCGGTCTCACAAAGGATTTTGAGCGACTGGAATATCTATGCATGAAGCTGTATATGCAGGACGGTATTCTGACCAAAGTTGACCGCGCCAGCATGGCGCATTCACTCGAGGTCAGGGTGCCTTTTCTGGATCATCATGTGGTCGAATACGCTGCGACCATTAATCCGATTTACAAGCTGCACGGCTTCAACGCTAAATATGTGCTGAAAAAAGCGACGGAGCACTTGTTGCCCAAATCGATAATCAAGAGGCGGAAGGCCGGCTTTATGATCCCACTGGCAGATTGGTTGGCAAACGATTTACGGCCGCTTGTGGAGGAAATGTGCAGCGAAGAACGCATCAAGGCGGACGGCTTATTCAATCCACAATTTGTGCGCACCATGCTGGACGATCATTTTGCGCACCGCAAGGATTACCGGAAGATGATCTGGACACTGCTGGCCTTTCAGTTATGGAGAGAGAATTATGACCGATAAACCGGCTATAGCAAAAAAAACTTTTTTTGAATCCAGTCTGTTCCTGCCTGTTCTGTTCGTTATGGCCTTTATCGTGCGTGTCATTTATCTGGGAAGGGCGGATCTGTGGGAAGATGAAATGCTGTTTGTCAACCGCTCGACACCGCCGATTACGCCACCCCAAATCATGTCTATGATTTGGGAACAGTTTGTATCCGTGACTCATTTTCCTCTCCCGCGTATAGCCCAGAATTTATTTCTCTGGCTTTGTAAACCTTTTTCAGATGATTTGCTGCACAACGTGTTTCTGCAACGCATGCCTGCCGTGATCTGGGGCAGTTTAACGGTTGTGGTTTTTCACAAACTTGCGCGGCGGGTCCTGACTGATATATCCGTATGGATCGCCACGGGGATGATGACTTTTTTTATGTTCCCCGTCTTTTTTGCTCGTGAAGCATACTATTATTCGCCGCTGATGTTCTTTTCAACTGCCACACTCTATCTGCTGGCGGGGTATTTTTCTGATCAAGTGATGAGCGCCCGGAGCCGATGGCTCTTGTTCCTATCTTCCTTTGGCATGGTCTACAGCCATATGACCGGTACGGTGCTTCAACTTATACTGTGGCTCGGCGTTCTGGTTTCTCTTTTTATTATCGGGCGGGATGACTCGCGTCGCCGGAATGTCTCAACACTTTCATGGCTGCTCTTTCTGCCACTGCTGATTGTGGCGCCCTATTTTATAAAGATGTTTTCCAATCCATCACCTTTTCCCCTCCGAAACCCGCCGGCATACTGGGTGATTGTTTATGACGTACTCGGTAAGTTGTTTCTCGGTAATCATGTATTGCCAAGTGTGCTGGCTATTGCAGTCTTTATCATGGGGGCCGTATTTCTTTTGCGCTCGTCAAAGCAACCGATAATGCATGGCTATATGCTCGTGACGGGTACTGTTTCTTTACTGGTTCTCGCTTATTTGCAGCATAAATCAAAGTATCTCGTGAGATATTTTTCCGCGCTTGCACCACTGATGTATCTGTTTTTTGCCGCTGGTTTAGGCAGCATCTGCCGTTTATTGGCCATGAAAGCAAGGAATGTGGATCAGACAGCGAGGAGGGCGGGAATTTCCATTATGGCGATTCTTGTCGCGTTTCATGTCTTTATTCTTTTACCCGTTTATTACCGGCTCCCAGCGAAGGGTGTCGATTACGGGAGTGTTGCGGAATGGCTCACTAATCGATTGCAACCGGGACAGGCATACGTGATGGAGAGCGCATATGAGCTCAGATGGGTCAGCGGGCATTATCCGACGCCCGATCTTGTCGGGGCCGCTCCCTACACCCACGCCAACGGCCCGGCCGAGGGTGAAAAGCTTCGCGGTATTCAGCGGGCGTTTCTCCTGCAATTTCCCGAGGCGCCCTGGATTGAGTCGGCCCGGCACGGTATAAATGTGGAAACCGGACTCAGCGACTGGGACTGGCCGCATCAGTACTTCCGGCAGCGCGTGGATATCAAAAATGAGCCGCTGCGCAAGCTTTCCGGCTGGAGGTTCTGGATGCAGTCGGAAGCCGGCAAAGTGGATATCCGCAGCCTGTTTACCCCCATTTGGTACAATACCGATGAGGATATTGAAGCAATTGCAAGAGAGGAGGGGCGCTCTGTCATACCGCTTATGACCGGCTGGCGGTGTCTACCAATCATGCGCGCTGACCATGGGCGCCGCGTGTTGTATGCTCACACCAAAGCGGGCCGCCAGGGCGTCATCTATATTAAAAACATCACGGATGAGCCGGTCAATGCCGTCATCACCATGGAAGCGGCCCTGGCTGCCGGACAGGGAACATACAATATATTTCTTAAGGGACCCGGATTTACACCTCTGGCATCGGCTCATCCTGCGGGACGGTTCTGGACCCTTTCCACGCCGGAGATGATACTGGAGCCGGGCGTCCATGAACTAGAGTGGGGTGTCAGCGGCTCTAAGCCTGTCGATGCACTTTACGTTAGAAAAGTGTCTGTGCAAAAATAAAACAATGTTTTGATATTGCAGGTGATTCTAAAACTGAGTCTTAGATTTGCATGGTGCTCTGTAGCCGTTAATGTCGAGCAAGGATAGATAGGATTATGAAAAAGATGCTGAGCGTGGTCATTCCGTTTTTGAATGAAGAGGAAAATATTCCGGCGCTGTATGCAGCTCTGGTGGAGGCTCTTGGCGATGGCGCCGAGGAGCTGGAAATGGTTTTTGTGGATGACGGAAGTACGGATGGGGGTCCGGCATGGCTGCTGCAGAAACATGCTGAAGACCCCCGGATTCGCTTGATTCAGTTATCCCGCAATTTTGGTCACCAAGTAGCGATATCAGCAGGTATTGACCTAGCCAAGGGTGATGCCGTCGCGATTATGGATGCAGATATGCAGGATCCTCCAGCGGTTGTGAGGGATATGCTTGTCAAATGGCGGGAGGGCTATGAAGTTGTTTATGCCGTCCGCACTCACCGGGAAGGTGAGGGCTTCGCGAAAAAGCTGTTTGCAGCGGCATTCTATCGTATTTTTCACTGGGCGTCTTCGATTGAGGTCCCCGTTGATTCGGGGGACTTCCGTTTACTGGATCGCAAGGTCGTAGAAGCGTTGAAAAGGTGCCGCGAAAAGCATCGCTATATGAGAGCCATGACGTCCTGGGTCGGGTTCAAACAGGTTTCCGTGGCGTATGAGCGCCAGGCCCGTCACGCGGGAGAGACGAAGTATCCTGTCTGGAAATCCGCCCGCTTGGCCTGGGATGGATTGACATCTTTCAGCGGCGCTCCGCTGCGCTGGATGTCGGGTGGTGGTTTCGTGGTATGCGGGTTGGGCGTGCTGCTGGTACTGCGCATCATTATTGGCAAATGGACGAATCCCGACCAACAGGTTCCGGGCTGGGCGTCCTTAATGGCAACTGTACTAATCGTGGGAGGAATACAACTCATTTCGCTGGGCCTGGTGGGTCAGTATTTAAGCCGTACATTTGAAGAAACAAAAAAACGTCCCCTCTATTTTGTCAGTAGCGATACCGTTGAAAGCGATGACCTCTGAACAGGTGGTTGAGCGGTTCATTCAGACGAGTTGGTACATGATCCGTTATGAAAATTGCGATTATATATGATGCACTCTATCCTGAAGTGATTGGCGGTGGAGAAAAACGCAACTGGGAGGTGGCGCGACGTCTGGTAAAGCGGGGGCACGAAGTGTGGCTCGTCAGTATGCAGTATTGGGAGGGCCCGGCTGTGCTTGAGAGGGAGGGTGTCAAGTGCGCCGGTGTGGCTCCGGCTGTGCCGCTGTTCAGCAAGGGGGGCGGGCGCTCATTTACTGAACCCTTCTATTTTGCAAAGCACTTGTACCGCTTTCTCAAAAAGCACCAGTTCGATGTGCTGGAACTGGGTAGTTTTCCCTATCTCTCCTGTTTTGCCGCTCGCATAGCCTGCCGGAAAAGCGAGACGCCTCAGGTCATTACATGGTATGAGATTCGCGGGCTGAAGGGCTGGATGCAGTATGCGGGCATGTCCGGTATCATAGCATGGTTTTTTGAAGTTTTTACCACACGTCTCTCTCCATTCAATACTGTCATTTCTCCTTTGACTGACGAACGTTGCCGCCGAATATATCCCGGCCTGAGTCGGCGCATTCAGTTGATTCCCTGCGGGGTTGCTGCGGACGCGCCGCGCCGTATGCCCGCCGTCAGGCGCAGTCGAATGCTCTCAATGGGGCGCCTCGTTTCGCATAAGCGTGTCGAGTGGGCCCTGGAGGCTGTAGCCCGGCTGCAGCCTTCGTGTCCCGACATCCATCTGACCGTTATCGGAAGAGGACCACATGAAAAGGCCTTGCGTTCGCTGGTTGCCGAGCGGGGAATTTCAGATGCAGTGGATTTCAGGGGCTTTGTTTCCACTGAAGAACTCGCCGCTATCAGGCAGCAGTCAGATTTGTTTCTATTTCCTTCGGAGCAGGAAGGGTTTGGTCTCGTCATGATCGAAGCCATGGCTGGCGGCATACCGGTGGTGGCGGCCGATGCGCCGCTGTCTGCTGCAAGAACGATTATTGATCACGGCCGGAACGGCCTGCTGGCCCGATCAGAAGACGAATTTATCGCTCATATCGGCACACTGCTCGGGAATCAGGAGCTTTATGAGGATATAGTCGAACAGGGCTACAGGACGGCTCAACAATACGACTGGGACAAAGTTATTGTCCCAGAGCTTGAGTCCTATATTAAAGACTGTATAAAAGACCTTCATCATGATGAGTAAGAAAAATACGGTGTTGCTATTTGTTCTTCTGGCTTTCGTACTGATGGCCCGGCTTCTATTACTCGGCCATTCCACGTTTCGCGCGGATACGGTTGAGTTTTATAAATATGCAAGGGTAGGGCACAGTATTGTGGAGCTCTGGACCAATCCGCCATGGGTAAACCAAATCCCTTTTGCTGAAGCGGTTTGCCTGGGGTTTAATAAAATGTTTGGGTTGGAGGCGACACCCTTTAATGTGCGACTGCCATTCGCCATCATGGGCGTATTGGCCGTAATATTCACTTTCCTCTTTGTGCGTGAGGTGTTGGATGAAAGAAAGGCCTTAATGGTGACCGCCTTATGTGCCCTGAACCCATTTCACCTGTACAGCTCCCGTGAAGCATATCATTACGTGGGGGTAACTTTATTTTCAGCGCTGGTTTTATGGAGATTCTGGATTTTCTGGCGGGCATTGGATAAGGAATCGGTCTTCAAGCAGCGGGCCTTCGGGTTCTGGATCGCAGCATCTATCGCGGCCTGTCATACGCATATGTCCACGTGGCCCATTTTCGGGGCCCAGTGGCTGCTGATCGTATGGTCGATTCTTAAACGGATAGAGGAGCCGGCTGTTAAAAAGAAACTGCTTCTGTTTGTTGGCGGTGGGCTTGTGTTAATGGGGTTGGTTCTCTTCCCCTGGATACGGATGGTAGTCGAGGGCTTCTTTGAGAGCAATGCTGAACGCAGGGCAACAACGGGGTGGAATGTCTACTTTGGTGTAGTGGCTAAATTATTTCCGGTGTATACGTTTGGTTCTGCATGGTGGGGGCTTGCTCTGCTGGGAGGTGTCTTCATTGGCGGTGGACTTGCCATATGGAAAACCGGTGCCTGGAATGAAAGATTGAAGGCCCTGTTAGTATTGCTGGGTATTGAATTTGTCATCCTGTCGATCGTGATGGCGGTGATGGGCGGGGGACAGGCCAGTGCCAATTATTTTGCACCGCTCTGGCCGATCATTATGCTGCTGCTGGTCTATGTTCTGAATGCCATGGCAGCAGGGCTTCTTCCCTCCAGACAGGTGGCCCTTGCATGGGGCCTGACGGGTGCTGTGCTGCTGTATTGGGTCGTCCCGGCATGGGCCATAGTAACGCTTGACGGCAAGCCCAAGCCCTATCAGAAGATCGTGAATTGGGCAGATGAAAACCTGCCCCCGCAATCACTGGTGCTGGTCGATCGGTGGCTGGAGCCCTGGAATGAGCTGGCCATGTATCCTTCCACAAACGTCACCTTCACGTTCACAGTGCCCGATGAACCGCTGGAAAACTTTCTTCAGCTTCAGTGGCGGGAGCGGGCCAAGGACTTTTTCAGAAAGCATCCCACGGCTGCTTTCATGGAAATTACAAAAAATCACTGGCAGCATCCAGCCGTCGGTCCCTGGTCCTGGCCGAGGGACTATTTTGCTCAGCATGCGGTGATTAAGAATCAGGGGGGACTTGTTCTTCGCAAATGGGGTCTGGCTCCGCGTGGCGGGTTTCACAGCCATCACACAAATGGGTTGATTGTAGAAGTCTTCTATAACACCGAAGAAGATCTGGTGGCCCGTGCTGCATCAGGAGGGCACCGCTTCGTGGTCTGGCCGGGCAGGGGGTGGGGGCACACTAAACTATGGCAGAATCAGAATCTGCCTATGGGCATTCGGTTTAATGACTGGCGGGTCATGAGGGATCGGGCCTACCTTGTCGTGTACAATCTTTCGGAACAGCCTGCCGCAACGGCGTTGTCATTGAACGGTACGGCCATGAATGGAGCAAAGAGAATCTGGCTGAACGGGCAGACCGCAGATATAGCGGCCGGCAGCGTTCAGCAGGTAACCATGGGGCCCTATACCCTTCAACCCGGTCGCAATGAGCTGTTACTGGAGGATCGGAACTGGAACGCAAATCGCGGAATCCCGCTGTTACTGGATCAGGTAGCGGTTGTTGCTGTAGAGGAAAAAGGGGGTAAAAACAGATGAAACTCAGTGTTGTTATACCCGCCCGCAATGAAGAAGGGTGCATTCAGCAAACCGTGACGGTCACGGCTGACAAACTCATATCGGAAGGAATTCCTTTTGAGATTATTGTGGTGGATGATAACAGTACGGATACGATGCCCGCTCTATGTGACCAAATGGCTGCCGAGCATGATTGGTTCCGGGCCATTCATCGAAAGGAGCTCCCCGGTGTGGGCAGGACCATTGCCGAAGGGTTGCGCTCGTTTTCCGGCGATGTCGTCGCTATTATGATGGCAGACGGGTCCGACTCGGAGGATGACCTCGTCACCTACTACCGCATTATGGAAGAAAAGGGCTGTGACTGTGTGTTTGGTTCGCGCTGGATGAAGGGTGGCGTGGTGGTGGATTATCCGCTGCACAAGCGCGTGATTAACCGCCTGGCCAATCATATAATTAAGCTGCTGTTCTGGATTCCTTATGACGATATTACAAATGCCTTTAAGGTGTACAAAAAGGAAGTGATTGAGGGTGTTCGTCCACTCCTTTCCTATCACTTTAATATTCTGGCGGAGATTCCGCTAAAGGCGATTGTAAGGGGCTTCAGTTTTGAGGTGACCCCCATTTCGTGGAAAAACCGAAAGACCGGTGTCGCCAAACTGAAAATCAAAGAGATGGGCAGTCGTTATATGTTTATCGTCCTGTACGTATTGCTCGAAAAGTGGCTTTCCAGGCAGGATTATGTCCGTGATCCAGTGGATTGACTTGAGTTCAATATTGGGACACCTGATCCAAACTCGACATCGTAATCCATCTGCTGCTCGTGCGCAGTCATCTTCCTGAGCTTCATAAACGCGACTGTCCGACGTACTGCGAATGAGCCCCACGAGCATTCGCACGACATCAGTGAGGACACCCTTGCCCTCATGAGACGTCGTCGAACTGTGATCTCATCATCGAATCCCGTACTCGTACACCTATTCGTACACCCCAATCTCTCCCTATCCATGCCCAGAAAATCTCGCTACGAGATATT
>CAYXEW010000045.1:0-20041 GCA_964464115.1 uncultured Verrucomicrobiota bacterium | reverse complement strand
AACGCGACCCTCCACTCCTTTACATTTGTGTATACCTCATGATTCATTTAGTTGCCGCATTAATGGACCTTTCTATTAGCCGTCACTATTTTTCATCTTCCACGAAATTCTACGAGGAACCAGACTTAGGGGCTAAAGCGGCGAAGAGAGTGATCACACAGCTCTTTATTGAATGTCCTTTTCCTACTGATCCGGCAAGGACGGGGGCAAGGTTCTTCGCAGCAGGTTACGGGCTGGAATTGAAGCCCGGAATAAACGGCGAGGCTTCCCATGGCTGCGGGGTATTCCATGGAATATCAGAATCATCACCTTCCGGGATAGAAGCACAGCCCATACCCAGCAATAGGCAAGATAACGCAATCGCAACGAGGTAGGCTTTGTTCATTTGTCGACCGGTCTGTCCAATCAGCTCAACCAAAATAGTTGAGCTGGAGAATTTGAAAAATCAACAAAGCTAAAAATAAAAGCACTGTAAGTGCAACAATAGGTGTTAAATCCTGCATCACTATATTCCCGTTGTGTATAATACTTTATCGCCTTCTACGATGGTCTCTTTTTGCCAGGAGCGAATAATTTTAGCAATGGCATGGTCCTCTTTCACATCCAGCACCCGCAATTTACCCACCAGTTGATCACCACGGTAAACGAGCAGATCCGCCATGGGTGCCATAAAATCTTTTTTCCCAAGGTTGATCACAACAAAATTCCAGGCTGGGTTGACCACCAGTACTTCACCTGTCAAACCATCCGGAATTTTAGCACCCGCCGGTCCCACATTTCCATCCAGGTTGGCAACCTTCTGCTCCAGGGCTTCTTTCTGGCTGATTAATTCGATATTTTTTTCTTCCAGGGCCAGGAGGTCACCGTTCAGCTCACGAATATCAGATTCAAGTTCTGCCTTTTTATCTTCGGCCTCTTTCAGCTCTGCCATGGTCATGCTGATCTTTTTATCTTTCTGTTCGTTTTCGCCGGTCAGGCTGTCGATTTTGGAGTTGGCGCGGACAATCTCCGCTTCTTTCTGTTTAACAGTACCGCGAGCCTGGGCCAAATCTCTGCGCGTGTCATCGAGTGTACTATAGGTATCGAAGAGCTCATCAAACCGTTCGGTTACGACATCCTTATACACTTTCAGCGGGGCATTCATCTGCTCCACATCTGCCAATTGAGTTTTGTTCATCGATTTATCGATGGCCTCAACAAACGGGCTGCGACCAGCGGTCAGCTCTTTAACCGTATTCAACACCGTAGCTTCCAGTTTGAGAGCACGTTCTTTGTACTGAGCGCGCTTGTTGTACAGCATGACTCCCATCACAAGGGTCGCAATGCTGAGCACAAACATGAGAATGATCAAAGGTTTCATCAGTTTAGACATAGAATTTCTCCATCTTCAAATTATGATTCAGCTGGCAACTGTAAAGATTTACCGGCAGATGTCAACCTAAAACGTGATTGCGGGAAATTACATATTCCGTCTGAAAAATGATCGTGCAAAAGGGTGTGTAAAATGAAACAATACACAATGTTATTGATTTAGCCTCGTGATGTGACAGAGGAAAAAATATGTGCATGACCCTGACCAAAAGATTTTATCGTATATGTTCTGCAACATTCTTCACGAGCTGTTTTTTCACGGTCACCGCCTTTGCCCAATACGCAGCACCGGGTCAGGCCGCCCCGGCAGGACATTCTTTTGAAGGAAACATGGCGCGCCTTTCAGTAGCCGGCAGCATCTGGAGATCCTCGGGTGATCATGCATTCAAAATGGAAGACCGACTGGGCGTCTTTTCCGATGTGGGCTATCCGCTGGACGGAACGATGGCTGAGATCAGAGTTGGTTATCAGTATGCCACACCTGTAATCTACCCCGGTATGGCCAGTGGTTTAGGAGTCAAAGTGGGCTATGCCGAATCCCTGGAAATGTCGGGAACCTCCACTGACACCGATTATGATTTGAGGGGTTTTGCGGTCCACTACAGCGAAAGCGACAATGAGACCGATGCCCGCATATGGAATGTCGACGGTGTCATTTCGCTCAGTCCCCTACCGGTCGCGGGAAGCGCCGTTCCGGCAGAACGGAGTGCTGTCCAGATCAACTTGCTTTTTGGGTATGGCGAGCACCGATACAATCACGACACGCAGAACCTTAGATATAGCTATGATTACGGCGCAGATGAGGGAAGTCTTGAAGGACCGGTGAGTAGCTATGACGTCACCTTTCAGTCCCTGCGTATGGGAGCGGAACTGGTGATGCAAATGGACGCTTCTTTTTTTGTAAGCGGCAGCTTTGTTTTTCTACCCTACGTGCGTGCAGAGTCCGATGCGCTCTGGCTGTTGCGGGATTACCCGTTTCAACAGGAGGCGGAGGGATACGGGGCTGCGATTGACATCAAGGCCGGCATAGCCCTGGCAGATGCTGTCTGGTTATATGGAGGCATGCGCTATGTTTCGCTGGTTGCGGATACGAATGGTAAAGAGAGCGGCGTTTCAAACGGTCAGACCTATTACGATGCACCCATCGTCGGCGAAATTACGGCGGAGTATGCAGGCTTTGAGGGGGGCCTCATCATCAGCTTCTAAATGGTACAGGTAAGTGATATGGAATCAGTAGAAGATCAGAAAAACAAAATACAACCGGGCTCCACGATAGAGTGGGACCAACGCCTGTCCAAAATTGATATAGCCCTCCAACCGATTGTGAATATACACAGTGGCGATGTAATAGGCTATGAATCGTTGCTTCGAAATCACGCAGAGGCTGGCTTTTCCACTATTGCTGACGTCTTTGATACGGCCTTTGTGGAAAACATGCTGTTTTACCTCGAACAGCAAATGCGCAGAAAATCCATAGAAAAATTTTGTCAGCTGTTTAATCTTCACCACCGGCCGGTTTTATCAACTCGTCTCTTTATCAACATGGATAACAGGACCGTAACGACTGCCGATTATATTCCTGGTGCCACCGACGATATTTTAGCGGAGTTCGGGCTGGGCAATGAAAATATCTGCCTGGAAATATCCGAGCGGCATAATCTGGCATACCTGGGAGAAAACATTATTCCCTATATGCACCGCTACCGGCAGGAGGGTTATCGGATAGCGCTGGATGATTTCGGGTCCGGCTATTCAGGACTTCAACAGCTGTATCTGACAGACGCCGATTACATGAAAATAGACCGGTTCTTTATCATGGATATTGACCGGGATCATAAAAAGCGGCTTTTTGCCGCCCGCATCATCAAGCTCGCGCATGTGCTGGGCCTGACCGCTGTCGCGGAAGGTGTGGAAACTGAACAGGAGTTGATGGCATGCCGTGAAATAGGCTTTGATCTGGCTCAGGGCTATCTCATACAGAAACCCACTGTTGACTTGAAAGAACTACGGTTCAACTATGAACCGGTGGCTGCTATGGCAGACAAAGACCGGAGGCTTTATGAGTCCACATCGGACCGGCATCTTCTGTTGCATTATATGGACACTACCTCACCCCTTCCACTGGTCGAGAGCGGCCAGTACACACCGATACAATCCGTACTCGATTATTTCAGTCGTTCGGCATTGGGTTATGCCCCCGTAACCGGCATTGGTGGGGAACCGATTGGAATCATATACGAAAAAGATTTAAAGGCATATCTGTACAAGCATGATAAGGACCGTACTGCTGCGACTAAAAATGAAACGATACGAAATTTCATCACAAAGACATCCGTTTGCCCCTTATCGACAGCGGTTGATGACATCCTCGGAATCTTCACTTTGAACAAGGATGTCGAAACCATCCTGCTGACGGAGAACAGCCAGTACTGCGGTTGTCTATCGGCGGCTTCACTACTGAATATGCTGCATGAGAAGGATCTGCGAAGATCGCGCGACGAAAACCCCCTGACAAAGCTGCCCGGCGCCTATATGGTCAGCGAATATCTGGCCACGGCCCTCAGCACTCGGAGCGAAGCTTATTCGCTGTGCTATCTGGAATTCAATCATTTTAAGACGTTTAACAAAAAGTACGGCTTTCGTCAGGGAGATCGTGCCATTCAGCTGTTTGCATCCAAGCTAAAGAGATTGAAAAACAACTACCCATGCCTCATTGCACAGGTAAAAGGAGATGACTTCTTCCTGGGCTTTCATGAGGACGACGCCTCGCTGATAGAGGCCGAAAAACTGGTCGAGAAGATTATTAAAACCTTCAACAGCGATGTCACGGCTCTTTTTGATAAGGAGGACCGCGCGCGCGGGCACTTTGTTTATACTGATCGCGCGGGCAGCGAACAGCAGTGCGGGTTGTTGGGTGTTAGTGCGGTGATCATCTATCTGTCCCCCCATGGGCCGATCTTAACGATTGATGAATTTAATGACCTGGTGGCCGCAAACAAAAAATACGCGAAAAATGCGAAGAACCATGTCGTGGTTTGCAAGCTGGATAAGGCGGGGTCACAGCCGGGCATAATCAATTGATTACAAGCGTTAACCTGTTGGTTTAAACAACCGTACTGTCACTGTTGATGCGCAACCCTCGTCAAGCGCTTGCCCTACCTGCTACGCTCTTTCTGTTCCATGCCGTCTCCTTCTTCTGTAGTCCTTGAGTAAGACCGCCGAAGATAGCGAACCACTATATGGAATGCTGTCTTTTAGGGTCTTCCGTAGAATCTGTGGGTCAAGAGATGCGCCTGTGCCCTTGTGATCGTGCAAGGGAGATAGGTGTGTACGAGTAGGTGTACGAGTACGTTATTTGTGATCCTGACCTGTTATCGTTCCTCCAAACTTCGTTCCCACGTCACGAGCATTCTCACGACATTGGCGAGGACACCCTTGCCCTCATGAGATGTCGACGAACTGTGATCTCATCATCGAATCCCGTACTCGTACACCCCAATCTTTCCCCATCCATGCCCAGAAAATCTCGCTACGAGATGTTTCAGACCCTTCGATCCGCTATTTTCAAACATTTCCAGCAACGTACAAGACATCCTCAATCCGCCAAGTCTCTTTTTACCCAATGATTATGCGGAAGACCTGTCTTTTATACCGACGGCATTTTCTGTTACACGCCTCCTCTTCAATGAGAACTGAAAAGAAAGATTGACAGTCCATGCGACATTCATACCATACATACGATTCATACAGGCGGGCGATTAACTCAGCGGCTAGAGTGCTACCTTCACACGGTAGAAGTCACAGGTTCAAATCCTGTATCGCCCACCACCTTAAAAGAGAGCGCGACGCCACTCATGGTTCCTGTTTCATCCCTCACGTATAAGCTGTGTGTTTTGGAACCATACCATTTGCAGGACTTGAAGTTTGGCGAATGGCCTGGGTGTTGACGCGCCAGAAAGCGTCGAAGGAGGCCCGGGGCGTAAACCCGAGAGCATGCTTCCGCGCTGCGGCTGACATGCTGGCAACCCGTTCCGGCTCACAAAGCAGCCTATCAACTGCTTCACTCATGCCATCCGGGCTCATCTGCTCCAATATGACACCCGTTTCACCGTGCTTCATGGTATCCTTCGGACCACCCTTTGAAGACACGACCACCGGCAAGCCCGACGCCTGTGCTTCAATCAACACGACACCAAACGTATCGGTTAAACTGGGAAAGAGAAACAAGTCGCTGGAGGCATATATGCGGGCCAGCTCTTCACCTTTGCGAATGCCCGGAAAGTGGACGGGAAGTCCGGCCAGCTCCCGTTGCATCGTTTCGAGATAAGGCCCCTCACCCACTACAATCAGGCATACATCCTGCCGTTTTTGCACCAGATGGCGAAAGGCTCCGACGAGACAACTCAGGTTCTTTTCTTCGGAAATACGCCCGACATACAACAGTTTGTGCGGCTGCCTGATACCCCACTCGGCCCGCAGTGTTTCATCCCGGAAATCAGGAGAAAAGGCCGAAATATCCACACCGCGGCCCACGACTTTAACTTTGTCAGCATTAAAGCCTCCCGCCAGCAGGCTGTCACGCGTGGAGGCGGAAGGCGCCGCCACATAATCCATCTGACCGTAAAACCACTTCATATACAGCCACGTCGTTTCCTCCAATTCAGGGCGCCCCGTCAACTCAACGGCGTATCGCGGGAAATCCGTATGATAGGTGCCGCATACGGGAATGCCGTGCATGCGGGAAATCATCAAACCCAACAGCCCCATGGGGCCCGGCGAAGAGACGTGAATGGCATCCAGCTCTTCGCGTTCAATATAATCCATCACCTCTGTAACCCTCGGCACGTGTAAATGAAGCCCATCATAGGCCTCCAGTTTCAAGGTGCCGAGCGGTGGAAAGCATACGCTGTGTCGAAGCCTCGTATCAAAACCGGCTGAGTAGAGCCGGTAGTCGACACCCGCCAGCTGCGACTGTTCCGCCCAACTTCCAAGGGTTGTGGCCACTCCGCTCGTGTGTTCGGGAGAATCAAAAAAATGCCCCACGCGCGGGCGGGTCAAAGGGTGTGCGAGGTCGGTGACGGGAAGCTGCATGGAAGCCATGGACTCGTGCGGTTTATAATCGATCGCCAGACTCATGCAGACATCGAAGATAAGCTGGAACATGTCAAACTCTTCCTGTTCGCAGCGCAGTGAACGCAACGGTTTAACCATCCGATGCCAGTTCACCATATCCTGGGGGCGCCAGATGTGAGCCGCACTCAAATTACGGATAACTTTAGGGAATTTTTCTCTGTTTGGTATCATCGTATCAGAAGGGTATTACGTTTAGCAATTGCATGGGAAGCTGGGCGCACATAAATCCAAGGGCGACACCGGCAAATACATCAACGGGATAATGAACACCGTTGTATACTCGTGAATAACCCACGGCGCTCGCCCACAGATAAAAGGGTAAACGCAACGTCGGGAAAAACCCCGAAACGATGGATGCCACCATAAAGGCGCCGGCTGTGTGACCGGAAGGAAAGCTGTAACGGTCAGGTGGCTTGACGGCATACTCAACACCCGGAATATTCACAAATGGCCGCGAACGCTTAAACCAGTACTTGAGCCCCTTATACACGGGCATCTCCAGGGCAAAACCCACGGCGAGGGTGAAACAGACGGCATGGGCACCGGGGGCCTGCAGGATGAGCAGCAAAAAGCCCAGCAGAAAATATGCCGGGCCGTCCGCACTTTTTGAAATCCAGTAAAAGAACGATGAAAGGGCTACATGACCTCTTCTGCGAAAGATGGACTCAAAGAGTTTTTTATCAATATGAAAGCAGCTGTTTAGTACCTTTCCAAACATGGCATCGGCATCCCGGATCATTCGGACAGCCTGTGGCCGCCACTCTTCTATGCACGCAAGTAAACGGGCGGTCTGTGAATTTTGTGTTAGGAAATAGTTTAAATATAATAACCATTCTCAGATAGTTGCTGTACCAACACCGATATCAAAAGAATCTACCTTGACTACTGCATATGTATGACAGATTATAGCCAACGTTCTTAATGTAATAACGTGGCAGTGATACAACCTGTTTGTTTTATGATCTGGTTATATTTTATATTAGTAGCGGCCGTCATTATCTGGGCGGGCTCCAAACTTTCAGTCTATGCCGATGTGCTGGCAGACAAATTCAACCTCTCACATTCCACTGTCGGGATTCTACTCGTCAGCATGGTAACGACGTTGCCGGAAATATCCACCACCCTCGGCGCCGTTGTTAAAGTTGGCGATCCGAACCTGGCGCTAGGAAACAACCTCGGCAGTTTTTTATTCAATTTATCCATTATTGCAATTTGCGATCTGGTTTTTCGCAAAGGGGACATCCTGCAGCAGGCGAGCCGCGGCAACATCAAACATGCCGCGCTCTCGATGCTGTTGCTGGGCGTCATGCTCACATCCCTCATGCTGCCCATTAAAGTCAGCATTTCGGGGCACCGTTTTGGTCTCGGCTCCATCGGTGTAATCGTCATGTATCTGATCATTTTCTTTAAGACCCATCATGACGGCGGGTCTGAAGATGTATTGGCAGAGGACCGCTCTCAGAGTGAAATGACCAAGGCAAAAGCCATTTTTGGGTTTTCCATGTCAGCTGTTGTGGTAATCGCTATGGGGATTCTACTGGCAATAATTGGTGATAAACTGGCTCAAACCTATACGTTTATGTCGGGCAGTTTTGTAGGCACCCTCTTTTTGGCGATTGCCACTTCGCTGCCGGAATTGACGGTGGGTATATCTTCCGTGCGCATGGGTGCGTACGACCTGATGATGGGTAACATCATGGGTGCCAACATGCTCAATGTACTCGTGATCGGACTCGCGGATCTCGTCTATGGTAAAGAGGCTCTCCAAATACCGGACAATCTCACGACAGGTCAGCTATTTACCGGTGTTGTCGGTATCATCGCCACGTGCGTCGTCATGATCGGCATTGCACGCAAAAAGAAAGACGACCAGAAAAAGGTGCTGATCAGTTTGGAATCTGCTCTCCTGTTCGTCCTTCACCTGGGATGCATGCTGATACTCTTCCGGTTTTGGTAAAACATATCTCAGCAGGTAAATTGTGCGGACGATCCAGTATTTCCGTTATTCACCTTCTCCTCTGACCATGGGCACAAACCGTACCGGAAGATCCTGCTTTTCGATAATACGACCACCCCGTTTTTCCAACAGTACCAGGCGTTGCGTTCCAGCGCCGACGGGCACCATCATACGCCCCCCTTCTTTCAGCTGCTCCACCAGCGCCCCCGGCACATTATCGGGGGCACACGTCACAATAATGGCGTCAAAAGGGGCGTGCTCCGGCCACCCCAGGTAACCGTCGCCCGTTTTAACCTTAACCTTATCGTAGCCTTCGGCATGTAGCACACCCCGCGCATGCGCTGCCAACTCCGGGATAATTTCAATGGAATAGACCGTGGCTCCCAGCTCGGCAAGCACGGCCGCCTGATAGCCGGAACCGGTACCAATTTCCAACACCTTCTCGCCCCGTTCGATATCTATTTTGGTAGTCATATAAGCGACGATATAAGGCTGCGATATGGTTTGGTCATAACCAATCGGACAGGGATGGTCGCCATATGGGTTGCGAAGGGTTCGGTAGGGCTCAGGTATGTAGGTATGGCGGCGGACCTGCAGCATGGCCCGCAGGACCTCCTGATCACGTATACCATATTCCAAGAGTGTCTGAATCATGGCCTGACGCTGCTCTGTCATACCTATGGATGATTTTTCATTCACCGTTTTTTCTCCGCAGGCTGCACAGGCAATGCAGATGCACACCATGGTTTTTAACATCCCCGCCTTCATTATCATTGCTGTCTTCATCATACAACTCTTTCTGTCGTTATCCATCCGCGCACACTGTTGATGAGATAGAGTTCGGCGGCATCGTAGAACTGTTGTTTATCGATGCAGGCTTCCTTCAGCCGCCCCTGCCTGACCAGCTCGTCGCGAAAGGTGCCTGCGAGCAAGCCGCTGCTGCGGGGCGGCGTCAAATACTTGCCTTCCACTTTTATCACCACATTGGCACAGCAGCTTTCGGTCAGCAGACCGTCTTCATTCCACAACAGAACATCATCTGCATCCGGACGACTTTGCCGGGCCTGCTCATAAACCTCCCTGTGGGTTGTTTTATGAAACAGAAAGGGATTTTCTGAATGGACCGGATGGGTTGCCAGGGCCACTCGCCAGGGGCGAAGGTCCTGATGAAGGGCCGCCACCTGAGTGCTGCACGCCCCCCGCTTATCCATCAGTAACCGCACCTTCCACTCACCGGTTGAACACTCATTTTTTACAGCATCCAATTCAGCACGTGCCCGCTCTTCTGACCAACCATAATCAAAATAGGCCGCGCTCTTTTGCATGCGCTCCAAATGGTGATCCAACAGGTAAAAACGGCCGCCTGAGAGTTTCAGGGTCTCCAGCAATGCAAAAGGCGGTGGATTGTAATGGACAAAATCGGCTTTGAGAAAGCACTCGCGGTATTCCGCTGCGGGAGTGGAATCAATAGTAATACCACTGCCGACACCGAGCCGCACTTGATTCCCGTCTACCGTCAGCGTTCTGATGGCAACATTAAAGGTGCGGGAACCATCAGGCTTTAAAAAGCCGATCGTTCCGGTATACAACGACCGGGGTTTCCTCTCCAGTTCCGCAATGATTTCCATTGTCTGCCTCTTTGGAGCCCCGGTCACAGAACCGCAGGGGAACAGCGCCTGCAAAATCTCGTACAAACTGTGGTGGCGGGATAAATGCCCCCGCACCCCGGATGTCATCTGCAACAGGGTCGGATACAATTCGACCCGAAACAGCTCAGATGTTTTCACAGAGCCCGGTTGCGCAATGCGCCCGATATCATTTCGCAGCATATCGACAATCATGATGTTCTCAGCACGATTCTTCGCGGACTCATGGAGTTGCCCGGCCCGTACGCGGTCTTCCTCTTCAAACCTGCCGCGGCGGGCTGTACCCTTCATGGGGCGCGCTATGATGTGTTCGCCTTCCGTTTTAAAAAACAGCTCTGGTGAAAGTGACAGCACCCACTTTTCTCCCATCTGAATACAGGCGCAGTAATCGGCCTGCTGAGCATTCGTCAAGGTATGAAAAAAGGCTTTCGGATCTCCTGAAAAGGACGCCCGAACAGGAAAAGTATAATTCACCTGGTATGTGGCGCCAGCCGCTATGCGGGCCTGAATATGTTTGATATGCTGCGTGTAGAGAACTTCATCCTCCTCGTATTCCCAGGGGCCGATGTGATAAGAACCCGGATCGGAATCAGCAGAGCGTGTATACTCCGAGGGGCGATCGAAAGCCGCATAACTCACCAGCGGACTATCGTCATCATGTGCCGCCTTCAGGCTCGAATCAAAAGCCGCGGCAGCACCGTATGAAACCAGCAGCACCACCCATAATCCACGCTGCTGACAGGCCTCAGCTGCAGCGATGACGGGCGGCACCTCACTCAACACACAGGCCGCACCGGTCTCTGCCGGATTAGAAAACCGGCCGCCCCAGCTCGCCTGATCCCTGCTTGAAACAAGCAGTACTGATTGAATGGCATCTTTTCCCATCGTATGTACGGTACACCTCTCTGTCAAAACGTTCAGACCACCTGCCACGTAATGACGGCTGACGGGTTCACATGCTAATGCACCTGCACGGATACTACAATCCGCAGTTCATAAAATGAGGTACTTGAAAATACTGCCGACAATGGTACAATGTGACTAACGAAAAGACAGTAAGGAGAGTATAGTATGAATCAACAAGTTGTAAATTCACTCAGACAGGTAGTTGCTGATATGTATGCCCTGATCGGGCAAACTCATATCTGCCACTGGAATGTGCGCGGCCCGTCTTTTTTTTCATTACACGCTGCTTTTGAAGTGCAGTACAATGAGCTGTTCCTGGCAGTCGATGAGGTGGCAGAACGAATTCGAGCATTGGGATCCCTCGCGCCGGGCGGTCTTTCCAACCTTTCCGCTATGGCCGGCATCGAAGAAATTGAAGAAAATGCAAAAGCCGATGCGATGGTTCAGCATTTAATTGCCGCCAACGAGAAGCTGCTGTCGGATCTGCGTGTGGCGCGAGATCATGCCGGGGAAGCCGGCGACAATGAATCCGAAGACTTGATGATCGGGCGTATACAAGTCCACGAAAAGACCATATGGATGCTCAAGAGCTTCCTCGATTAGTCAAGACGGCAAAACACGGGCGAAAAAAGGTATGCTTTAAAGCGTGCCGAGGCGGAAGTCGCCCGTGATTTTGTATGCGGGACCATCTTGTTCAACAGCTAGAGTCTGGTTGGGAAAGAATTCGGGCAGTTTTTTAGTGAGCGCATCGGCAACCTCGTCCTGTATTTTTTTTCGAATAGTAGGCGGCACCTGATCCAATGTAGACAAATGAATTTGCACGACGTAACCACGCCCTTTTTCTGAACCATATCCCGCACTGAAAACGGCGCCAATACTGAAAAGGCCGTCGGATTCAGCGCTGGCGGTTTCACCTTGCGCGGGGCGGGAGGGATGGAGGCTGTATTGATGTCCCCACTCCTCTTCCAGTTCAGCATCAATAGAGTCAAAGAGTTCTTTCAATCGTTTTTCCCATTTCACTACACGGGGATGCCTCATCAGTTATCTCCTTTATTCAGTAAGTGACAGAGCGAGTCCAGCACGGGCACGCCGCAAGCTTCCAAATTTGATCGCTCCGCATGCCCGCTGTCAACCAACAGACATCCTATGCCCATCGCCTGTGTTACTTCATAATCATGCACCGTATCACCAATCAAGACTATTTCGCGGGCATCACAGGGTGCGTAATGCCTCATCCATTCCTTCCCCAGCTCGATCTTGCCGTGGGCATAATGGTCATCCAGTCCCAGGCACCGGTCAAAATATTGAGCCAAGCCATAATGGGATACGAGATCGACCAGTGTGTTCATTTTATAGGCAGACAACACTGACTGCCCCTTCTTTTCAGTCTTAACAGCCGCCAGAATAGCTGTGGCTCCCGGCTGCAGTGAACACTCTTCCCTCCTTTGATTGTAGGCCGTAATGAATTCTGTTCCGGCGTCATCAAAAGACTCGCTGCTGAAATCGAAACCTAGATCTCGGTAGTATTCCATGACGGGAAACCGGAAAACACGGCGATAGTCTTCCTCTGTAATTGCGGGCAGGTCCCTCCTGAAGAGGCACCTGTTCATAATGGAAACACAGAGCCATGCGTCATCAAACAGCGTTCCATTCCAATCCCACAGGATATAACGGTAGGGTTTGAGCAACGCAATCATGTCGTACTATTCCGCAGCACGGACTCTATGGTTTTTTCCAGTTCAGCCGGAAGAAAGGGCTTGCTGACCAAGGGTGACGGCATTTTCTTTAATCCACACGCTGCCAGTTCGCCCTCCGGATATCCTGAAATATAGATCACTCCGGCCGTTCGATTAGTTGCCGAAAACTGTTTCGCCAGCTCAAAGCCGTTTATCCCTGGCATCATAATATCAGTAACGAGGAGATGAATCCGCCCCCTGTGCTGAGCGGCCGCCTGCAGAGCATCTTCACCGTTTGCGGCAGCGAGGACATGAAAGCTCATGGATTTCAAGATACGCTCAATCAACACGCGGACGGCCGCATCATCCTCGGCCAGCAGGACTGTTTTATCTCGACCAAGTGCAACGTTTACACCATCCATTCCGCTTTGCGCTGAGCGCCCTGCTGCCGGCACGCGTTCCATGCTGACAAAGTTGACGACCTGCCCATCACTGTCGCGGACGGGCACAATGACCCACTCTTTTTCTTTCTCGGCATTATCACCGCTAATCGGACAGCGGTGGCCATGCCACACCTTGCCGGCCGCCAGCGTTTTCCATATTTCAGCCGTGTATGGCGACTCGGATTCAGCGGACAAAAAGTCTGCGCGATGACCTTTCAGCTGCTCTATATTCTGTCCTGCAAGCTTTTCATAGGCCCTGTTCACATATTGAATGAACCCGTTGCGGTCGGTAATCACAATCGCATCGCCGGCCTGCTCAACTACTGTCGCCAGTCGGTCGCGCTCCACCTCCGTGCGCCTCGTTCTGGCTTTCTGGTCTGTCAAGCTTCGGTGCATATACACACGGTTGAGCTGTGTGGCGATTACTTCGCCCATCATAAACAACAGGTGACGCTCCTCATCACTCCAGTTTCGAATCTTCCGCACTGAGTCAAAAGCCACGAAACCAACCAGGGTGCCCCCCCATACCATGGGCACCGTCAACATTGATTGGACACCCTGCTGAATCAGCAGCTTCTTCTCCGCATCCGCTTCCGGTGGAAGGCTGGCCGTTTTTTCGATATAAACCGTCGCAAAATCGCGCATCTGATTCATTAACCAGCCATGATCTTCCGTCACCACCGCCTGCATATGCGGCCACTGCTTTTGAATACCCTTTTCGCACCACTCATAGACCTTTGAAAACGTGCTGCCATCCCCTGAAAAGAGAGCGACATAAGTCCGGTCCGAGCGTGCATATTCACCGACTGTTTGAAGGGCATACAGTAATCCCTCATCACTGCGCTCTATGGGGAGCGCTGCGAAATACGCCCAAACCTTGGAGATCAGCCCCTCAATTTCTACCGTTCGCTGCAGTCGATCCTCAGTTTTTCGACGATGAGTGACATCTGTAATAACACCTTCGAGCGCTGCGGGTGCCCCCGCCCCATTTGTGATCAGCGTGTTGCGCTGATTGATCCACAGCCGACGGCCCTCTTTCGTCGTAATCTCAAATTCAAAAGATTCCGGCAGTTCTTTCGCCAGAACGGTCTCTTTCTCCCCGACAATATGTTGTTTCCAGGCGGTCGGCAGGATGGGATTCAACTGTAGCGGCATCGCTTTGAGCTCCGGAGGATCATAACCGGTAATCGCCTTACAGGCCGGGCTGATGTATTCAAAAGATCCGTCTTTCAGTGAAATTCGAAAAATGAGGTCTTTGGCATTCTCCGCCAACAGGCGAAAACGTTCTTCACTCTCACGCAGACCACGCTCCATCAATTTTCGCTCATATATTTCTTTCCGGAGGGCTTCGGTGCGCGCATTGACCTGTGAACGCAATGCCATATTACCAATCACAAACAGTCCGCAGACCAGCAGACTGAAAAGAAAGATCCATCTGACCGTATGGTTGCCGGACACGTCTGAGACCGTTTGACCCAGCCATTTATTCTGCGCCTCATAATAGAGGGAACTGCGATATGTCTTCAGAGAGGACAGGTGGTTATCCAATATGCGCAACAGATCTACTCGACCCTCCCGCGCCGTCGCAATATGAATTTCAACAGGTGAACAGACAATCGCACTGCGTTTGACGCGAAACTTTTTTTCGTTCTGAACACCATAAAGCCTACTGACGAGACCGACTTTCAACTGACCGCTGGAGATTTCCTCCAGCACTGTCCGATAATCGGCAAGCTCCACAAAACGACACTCAATATTAAATCGCTCTAGCATGTGTTGCAGATCCTGATAATAGGGATCCTGCTTTTTAACAGCCACCGTTGCGCCGTCCAAGTCCTGTACCGTTCGTATACCGGCTCGTCGGCGGGTATAAAGCTGCCCCCAGTCTGAAAGCACCGACTGTTCCGTCAGCGCGAACCGGCTGGCATTCTCAGGTGTTGACGGAACCGCCACCAGTAAGTCCAGCTCACCTTTGTCCAGTCGTTCCATCAGATCTTCGGGGCGGCCCGGAGCGAAGACCAGATTCCACCCCGCCTGCTGTGCCACATAGTGAAGAATATCAATAAATAAACCTTCTACGCGGTTATGAGTGGTCTTGTATACCAGCGGAGGACTATCATAAATACCCACTGTCACCAACTGGTCGCCGAAACTGCCGCTGACCAAAAGGATCAGCCCCAGCAACACAGCTCGTCGACTACAGGGACGATATTTCAAGCGTTTCGTTTTTGCCATGGTTTCAAGTATCAATTAGGCAAGATTATGCACGGGCTGTCAAATATGAACATAATGTTAATAGCGGCGGGAAAAGGAAATTCGGTGAGTCTTGAAAGGTATTGCAGCGTACGTTACAACTCATCGGATTTCGGGTCTGACAAATTGCTGTGTTAAAAGCTGTTGCAAGGAGCCGGAAGGTGGCGATAGTAGGGACATGATGCGATACTACATATGGACAATAGGCTGCCAGATGAACGATGCCGACTCGAGACATTTGGCCTCACGGCTGGAATCAATGGATATCACACCTGCAGACAGGCCCGAAGAGGCCGATATCATCGTCTTAAATACCTGTGTTGTGCGGCAACAGGCTGAGGATAAGATATACAGTAAGCTGCAAAATATACAGCATTTAAAAAAGAAGCGACCGGAACGCATTATTGCCCTGATGGGCTGCATCGTGGGGCGCGGGCAAAATGGTCCTCTAAGAGAACGATTTCCTTTTGTGGATGTCTTTATGCCCCCCTCGGACATGGCGCCACTGATCGATATGCTGCGCCACACGTTAGTTAGTGAAATAACTGAATCCAACGTGCTCGATGACTATTATATACCGTCCGAAAGTCGCAACACCATTACCGCACACGTACCGGCAGTCCTCGGTTGTTCACACGCATGCACTTACTGTATTATCCCCTATCGGCGCGGGCCGGAACGCAGCCGGCCGGTTGAAGAGGTCATGGATGAAGTAAAAGTGCTGGCAGACCAGAACATAAAAGAAGTAGTCTTGCTGGGACAGATTGTTGACCGTTACGGCCTGGATCTGGAACCCGCCACAACGCTCTCCCGGCTGCTGCGCGAGGTCGACCGGCTGAAGCGCTTTGAAAGAATTCGTTTTCTCACCAGTCATCCGGGATTTATTACAGATGAACTGCTCGAAACGGTCCGTGCTTCCAGCGCCATTTGCCCGCATTTTGAACTGCCGTTTCAGGCGGGAAACAATGCAGTTTTAAAACGTATGCGGCGGGGCTATACGGCGGAGGAGTATGAAGAGACGGTAGCCCGTATCCGACGTTACATGCCGGACGCGGCCATTCACACCGATGTCATTGTGGGTTTTCCCGGTGAAACGGATGAGCAGTTTTTGGATTCTTATCGTTTACTGGAATCCGTACGCGTCGATAAAGCGCACATCGCGCGCTACTCCGAACGCCCCCAGACCTATGCTGCAAGACGTTATGAAGATACGGTAAGCGAAGAGGAAAAGGAAGAGCGTAGAAAAAAGTTGGAGGCACTGCAGATTCACATACAAGAGGAAAAAAACCGGGCACTGCTGCGGACCACGGTCCAGGTACTGGTCGATGGACGAGATGAAAAAAAGAATCGCTGGCGGGGGCGCACACCGCAGCATCGACTGGTCTTTTTTTCCAGTAATCGTCCCGATCTGATGGGACAGATGGTTCCCGTTCAGATCGACTGGACGGGCCCCTTTTGCCTGATTGGAAATGACCATGGCGATGTTTGAGGCAACCGACATAGATATCGGCAGAGCTTATACGGTATCCATAAAACTGATCCCGGGAGAAATACTGGGCGTGACCGGTGCTTCGGGTACCGGAAAAACGCGCTTGTTGAGAGCCCTCTGCGACCTGGATTCCTCCGGGGGATGCTGCTCCTTGGAGCAGACAGACCGCGATGCCATGCCGGCCCATCAATGGCGCCGCCTCGTAGGTTATTTACCCGCTGATGATTGCTGGTGGTCAGAGCGGGTTGCCGACCATTTTGAAGAGATGCCCGATGAGGATACGCTTTCAACCCTACAACTCAGACCGGCCATACTGAATCAACCCGTGAGAGTGCTGTCGAGCGGAGAGCGTCAGCGATGCTCTATTCTGCGGCTGCTGCAGTTTAAGCCCCGTGTACTGTTACTCGACGAACCCACTTCTCATATGGACATCGACCTGATCAGCCGCGCCGAAGAATTGTTCAAGGGCGTCAGCTCAAAACAGGGGGCGGGGATCATCTGGGTCAGTCACGATCTCCGTCAATTAGAACGCACATGCGATCGTATCTACCGGCTGGAAAAAGAAGAAATGATGGAGATGGTGCCATGACCGTTGAAGCGCTTTCGACCACCGATCTGGTGCTGGCCGCTGCCCTGATCATGGCTCTGGCAGGATTGACCCTGTCATTAAAACTGCGTATGGAGCGCACCCTCCTGATCGCCGGCGTCCGCACCATCATACAACTGACGCTCGTCGGCTATGTGCTGAAATGGATTTTTAATCATTTCACACCGCTGCTGTTAAGCCTGGCAGCCGTATGCATGGTCACCATGGCCGGGTGGGAAGTCATCCAGCGCCAAAAAGTACGCTTTGTAGGGTTTTGGGGTTTCAGCATCGGAACATTCTCCATGTTTCTTTCGTCTTTGACGATGACGGTCATAGGGCTCACGCTGATGATATCGGTCGACCCTTGGTACCAGCCGCAGTATTCAATACCGCTTTTGGGTATGCTGCTCGGCAATACGATGAACGGCATCGCCCTTGGACTGGATCAACTCACATCGCGCGTATGGAACAACCGCCAGGTAATTGAAGGGCAATTGGCTCTGGGCTATACCTGCAGGGAGGCGATGAGTGAAATCCGGCGCGACTGCATGCGCTCAGCCCTGACCCCCATTATCAACACGATGTCTGTCATCGGCATCGTCAGCCTGCCCGGCATGATGACTGGACAAATCCTGGCCGGCACATCACCGATGATTGCAGTACAATACCAGATCATGATCCTTTTTCTCATTGCGGCGGGTATTGGTTTCGGCAGCGCGGCTGCCATATGGGCCGGTTCTCATCGCCTCTTTGATCAACGGCAACGGCTGCGGCAGGATCGCCTGCGTCTCGCTACTCAGCGCAAATAGTCGGTTAACCCTTGCACTTTCGGATAGGACTGGATAATTTCTTGTTCGTGAAAAGAATCATTTCAGGTTTAATCTGTTTACTGGCTTTAGCGGGACCATCAGCGGGTACCGTTGCAGAGGATATAGAGACGGAACAGGAAGTCATCCGGCGCCCTGCCAAGCCTCTCTTTCTGAGCCCTAAAAGCGAACGACCCTCCGAACAGCTCGAACTCGCAGAAAAGTTGCTGACCGAAGGACGCAGGGGTAAAGCGTATCGTCAGTACAGGGCGCTGGTGTTCGAGTGGCCGACGTCCGCCGAGGCCGCAACAGCACAGCAACGTATCGCTGAAATACAGTACGAGCGCGGCCACCTCAGAAATGCTTTTGACAGTTACCAGTTGCTGGTAGATTTTTATGCTGGGCAGTTTAACTACAATGAGATTTTAGACCGTCAATACAAGCTGGCCGTTGACGTCATGAATAAAAAGAAAGCCGCATGGTTTTTCGGCGGGTTTACGGCACCGGAGCGGGCTGTCCCCATGCTCGAGAAGATCATGGAAAATGCACCTAACTGGAAACATGCCCCCAACATGCAATATCTGGTAGGACGGGCTTACGAAGACAGTAAACAGCACCCTGAGGCCGTCGCAGCATACAGCATTGTCATGCTGCGCTATCCGGCTTCCACTATCGCTGTTGAGGCCGGTTACAGACGCCTCAAGCTGATGATGAAAATGCTGCAGGGACGTAAATATGATGACAAACTGACGCTCCGGATTGTTTCAGATGCGGATCACTACCTGACCCTTTATTCCGACGGAGAATATCGGGACGAGGTTACACACCTTCGCCAGGAAGCCGTTGCAAGGCTGGCTGAAAAGGCCTATGACAGGGCTATCTATTATGACAGGATAGAAAAGCGGCCTAAAGCGGCCCTCTTTGCCTATGAGCAATTTATCAAGGATTACCCATCTTCATCTCTGGCTGAGCAGGCAAAAGAGAGAGTGGATGCACTGAGAACTGTAGTGAAGGAGCAACCGTGATGAGAACGATGACGTTCCGTATAATAGGTATAGTTTGTGTGGTCTGTGCTTTTTCGGCATGTACACAGTTTGGCTACAGAGTAGGTTCCATGTTGCCCGCTGATGTAAAGACCGTATATGTGCCGACGGTGATCAACAAATCTGGCGAACCCCTCAACGAATCCGAAATCACCGCGGCAACCATCAACGAACTGCAGATCGACGGGTCACTGCGGGTCTCACAGACGGAAGATTCCGACACCAAACTCTATATCACATTAACCGGATACCATCTCGAACCGTTGTCTTATGATAGAGATCAAATCAGCATCGCCAATGAATACCGCCTTACTCTTTACGCTTCCATCGCCCTGGTGCGGACCGACAACGGAGAGGTACTGGCAGAACGGGCTGCCGTAACCGGTGACACGACTTTCAGTCTGATCGGGGGGCTCAGCTCATCCAAACTACAGGCCCTTCCAGAGGCGGCAGAAGACCTCGCATACGGCATTGTCGAAGCAGTGGTCGAAACCTGGCGCTAACCTGTATACTTCATAACACAGAGCGCTTAATTTCTTTCTATGGAATTTATACGCAGGTGTGTTGGTCCGGGCAAGAATAAGGTTTCAGTTATAAAGGCTGATTTTCGGGCAATGCGTGTTGATCGAATGCCTTTGAGTGTGTTGACGGGAGTGCCCGCGGCCTCGCGGGCCGGCTCTGTGTGCGGACGCCGGGGCCGGCGTCCCAATAAATGAAAGAGTGCAAGATTCT
>CAYXEW010000044.1:0-20438 GCA_964464115.1 uncultured Verrucomicrobiota bacterium | reverse complement strand
TACACACCTATCTCCCTTGCACGATCAAGGGCAAAGGCGCATCTCTTGACCCACCGATTCTGCGGAAGGCCCGTTTTTTTAAGGACTACTGCGAACCCGGTAAAACGCATTGGTCAGGGTGCGCACCAGATAGTTGCTGCTGTCATAAACAGTCTCGTAAATCGTGGTCCAGGGACCATGGATGGCGGGGGCCGTTTCAACCGCGTATTCATAGCCTGACTCAGTCCATACCATCAGGTTGGATGAGGCCGCACCCTTTGAAAACTGCGTGATGGTTGCCCCGTTGGGTTTATATACCTGCATGATCAGCGATATATTGGTGAATACAGCGGGCGACAAACCGTTGGTCAGGCGGACCAATATATGAACATTGCTGTTTACACCCCCACGTTGAATTGACTGGCTGGAGGGATTGGGTGACAACCGGTAACGCTCACCTCCAAGCGGCGTAACTGAATCAACATCATAAAAAGCCCGGTTGGTCGCATCGAGTGTCGTATACGTCAGGTGCCACTCCATGGCGTCATAGTCACTGCTGTTGGACACTACAAGGGAATAAGCCACCAGATCATCATACACATTTGTTCCATCGGTCACCGTATAACGATAGGCGGAAAAAGCGGCGCCATTTTCTTCCTGTAACGAATGATACTGATTGCTCCAAAATGGATAAACTACCGGACATTCAACGGCTGTGCGCAGGGTGTATGCCAGTCCTTCACAATAATGAAAATTAGTTTCGCTCACACCAACGCGCAGCGGCTGACCATACAGGTCATTTGTTTTCAATTCATTATGTGTCTGGGGAGCCTGCACAAATTGCACGGCCTCTCTTGACGTTACAAACCAGGTGTTAGAATGGTTCGAAGCCCAAGCCATAAAATTGGTATACATCGACACTCTGTCAGGTAACACCATTAAACTTTGAGCATGCACATCCAGCGTCATGGGAGCCCTGTTTCCATTATAGTGATTGCTGAAGGTGCTCTTTAGCGCATACAGGAATTCCTGGGCATTTGAACGAATCGTATTATCGGTTAAGACATACGATGCATCATTGCTCATTATTGGATAGATGGGGACCTCAAACATTCCGGGATAGACATTCGTCGGCACCTCGGCGGGATAAACCGGCACCTGCTGAAAGCCCTCGTCCAACTCATACGGGTAGATACGGGCCCCCACTCTTTTGCTCAGGCCGGATGCCGTTAAATACTCGCCTGCCGATGCATCATAAAGAAAGCCGGCCCGGAAGAGTTCATCAAAAGCCGTCCCTGTAAACCAGAGGTTGGGTGCCCGGAATCCTGTTATATCTTCTTCCGGGATAGAAGCATAAGCGGACAGCGTTTTGCGAGCTCCGTTAAGCTCGCGGCGCCAGCGTTCGGCTGTGCGCCCTGGTAAATCCGCATTTTCGGCCGACATGGTATGAACTGCTATTTCATTTCCCGCCGCCCATAATGCATGCGTTAAATAGTAATCATTTCTTCGCGTGTTTACGAAAAAGGTAAAGCGCAAATCGCTTCCGTTGGGATTTTTCAGCCCCGTATTGAGCAGCGGTTCTATATGGGAATACCGGTTCGTCGTTAAATAATCATCGAAAGAGAGTAAAACAAACTGAGGGAGACTTGCTGCGGGCAGATTCTTCGGTGTATTCGTAGATGCAGAACCGTAGACATAAAGACCGCAGCTCGATAATAAGTACAAAAGCAACACCCGAAAAAAGATGTGCGAGCTCCCGCATATAGAGAAAAAATGCATACATCAACTATACCACATACCGGTGTTTTTTACAACGAGCCGAAAAGAGTTGAACCTAAATTCGGCAGTTGCTACGTTTGCTTTAGTTGCAAGACTTGAGGGCTTTGGCTACAGCATTTTGAACGCATGAATAAAGCAGACTAAAGCGGGTACCGCAGACATTACGGAATGTAATCACCAGAGGCATAGCGCTTGTGAGCGGCGTTAAAGAACACGCCCTCATCTGCCTGAGGCCCGATTCCCGGCCACGGTAAACTGAGCTGGTCATCTGAATAATAGTGTGGGCGCGTCACATGCATGAAAGAATCCGGCAGCTGCTCGCTCTCTCCTTCAGACCACGACGTGATGCTCTTTTCTTTATTTCCATGAAGCACGGCCGTTTTGACAGAGGCATCAACCGTAATTTGCCCGTCCGGCAGATCATTTCCCAAGACCATTTGATGGTCAGATGCTATTTCGACGGCGGTACCACTGTTCGAGACTCGATTGCGAAACAGCAGATTCCCCGGACCGGCGGGATGATACCAGTCGGGCATATCCGCATCCTCAAGCACATTGCCTTCAAACAGGTTATAGTAGACATAATTACCATGCACCGAAATGTCAGGCTGCGGGGTTCCATAGGTGGGATCCACAGCGCGCTCTGCCGAATAATTATAGCCATACACGTTGCCATTCGCACCAATGCCCACAATCATAGAGTGGCGCAGGTGAATAAAAATATTATTTTCGATTAGACAGTCCGATGTGTGGCGACCGCAACCCACACCATAACCCTGACCGCCACCACCGTAGACGTGGGCGTGGTGAAAGTAACTGTCGCTTACCTCATTTTCAAACCCATAGCTCATCCACACATGAGATTTGTATGTGTTATAACTCTCGACCCCCCTGATCCAGCAGTTTTCGGCATATTTCATTTCGATGGTGTACCCATCGACAGCCGTCTTTTTTGCAATGTACAGATCTTCAATGCCAACATTGCCGATGGTCACCAGCTTTCTTACCGCCGGTGAAAACTCGACTTCATAGTCGTGTCTCAGGGGTCGGTCCAGCACCAGTTCACCTGCCGGACCATTCACGTCTTTGACGCGCGTAAGCTGCCCGATGAGACTGTCCTGCCAGCTATTCTCAAAGCCCCATTTGGGATCGTTTTCACGTTTCACTTCAATTACATCACCCACTTGAAAATCCGACACATCCTCTAGATAAATACGGCTTTCGCCCTTTTGGACGCCGCTGGTTAGAGCATGAAAAGAATAGGTCTGGCTGCTGTTCCACCTGTTCACCCCGATGCACTGCCCGGACGTAGAGGAACCCTCAAAAAGCAGTTTTGTCTGATAAGCTCCTGCACCCCTTAAAATCATGTTGGACTTTAAAAAAAGCCGACTGGTCAAACGATACCGGCCCGGCGGCAGATATACGACGCCAAATTCCGGCACGCTGTCAATAGCCGCCAAAATAGCTTTCGTGTCATCGGCAATCCCATCTCCTACGGCTCCGTAATCCATGACATTGTTTGTGCCGGCAGCAAATGACAGGGTTCTGGACAAACCGGCACGCGTCCATTTAACCATCGACTCCTCCGGATGCCGGTAGTGATCTATAAAGGCTTCGCGTGCGTCCGGAAGGGCATTCTCATTAGCATCCAAATCCCCGCGACCCATGGCGTAAATAGCAAAATTCTGATCCGGGGGCGGCTTTTCTCCCCAGTTGACAACACCTCGGTCTGCTTTGAGAAAACGATCTGCGAGTTTCCATCTTTTTGTACGCGGGGACAGGTCTCTGCTGTCATTCAGGCGGTACACCTCATATACCGCATTCGATTGTGCCGGGATCGTAAGCTCTACTTTACCGAGGATGGCGTTATAGTGAATATCTATCTTAAACCCTTCCGCCCATGTTCCCGAAAGAAGAACACACGCCAACAGCAACGAGTTGAGGTTTGCCTTCATGATTACACCTAACCTTCACTCACGGCTCTAGTATAAATCATTAAGGGATTGATTGCAATCGGGCGCAACCGCTTTTCGTGATGACAGCTTTTGCGGAACCGCGTCCATTTCAGCGTAGGAAATACATCAGGGGTGCCGACCAACTTAGACGGACTTTTCGAAGAAATGTTGATGAAGTTTTTTTATAACACTTTCCACACCATCTCCCAGGGCCGCCGAAAGTTTGACGGGCACCTCCCCACAGCGGCTGACAAAATTCCGGTAGTGTTCTTCGGCGGCGGGTTCATCCATTTTATTGGCGAGGATCATATAGGGACGGGCCATCAGATCGCTGCGGTATAACTGCAGCTCTTTTCGAAGGTTCATGTAGTCATCAGACGGGTCTCGGCCGTCAACGCCCGCCATATCGAGAACAAATATCAAAAAGCTTGTCCGTTCAATATGCCTGAGAAAGTCATAGCCCAGCCCCACCCCCTCATGAGCGCCGTCAATCAGGCCCGGTATATCGGCCACCTTGATCGCTTTATAATCATCAAAATTCAGCGTGCCGATGATGGGATTGATGGTCGTAAAGGGATAGGCAGCAATTTTGGGATGGGCTTCACTCAGGGCTGTCAGCAGCGTAGACTTGCCGGCATTGGGGTAGCCGATGAGGCCCGCATCGGAAATCATTTTAAGGAGCAGGCGCAGATGACGGTGCTCGCCTTCTTTACCCGGTGTACATTTGGTCGGGGCACGGTTGATGGAACTTTTAAAATGAACATTACCCAGCCCGCCCTTTCCGCCGCGGGCCACCATGAGGTTGTTATCTTCGCCAAGCACTTCGCCTAGGAAGGTTTCAGATTCAAGATCATAGCACTCGGTCCCCATCGGCACTTTCAGGTAGAGATCATCACCATTTTTCCCATGCATCTGTTTGCGGCGGCCGGGGCCTCCGTGCTCCGCTTTCTGAATGGGGCGAAAGTAAAGAGCCACGAGGGAGTCGACATTGATATCAGCCTGCAGGTATACATGTCCTCCACGACCGCCATCACCACCGTCGGGACCTCCTTTGGGTACAAACTTTTCCCGACGAAAAGAGGCCGACCCGTTCCCCCCGTTTCCGGCGGTCACATCTATCTGCACCCGATCGATAAATTTACGATTCTTAGCCATATGAACTGATAGAAACTCTGAAAGGTGAAATAAGAAAAGATTTTTCTATCTTAATATGTGGAGTAAATCAATTGAACAAAGAGTAAAGAAGAAGGCGTGAATGCATATAATCTGACTCAGAGTCTCCGGGATAAGGCGGTATAGGCCCCCTGCAGCCATCGCATACCTGCGACCAGGTTGGGCTAAGGTCCCGCATAAAATTAACTTCACATTTTGTACGCCTTTGCATCCCAAAAAATGACCCGGCGTTGAGTCCCGTAGCTCATGACATGATAGGTTGCCATTTTATATTCAATTAGCGGGGTTATGGGTATGCGTTAACTTTCTTCGTTTATCTTCTTATTGATGAATATAAAAGGGGTAAATAAAAAAAGCGAGCTGTAACCAACCCGCTTTTTCCAAACAATCGGTACCGCCATCTATGCCGCTACGGTCTCTTCGTGCTTGATGTTTACGCGGCGGCCGTTTTTGTCAAAATTGACGACGCCGTCTTTGAGGGCAAACAAGGTATAATCGCGCCCCATTCCAACATTGGCCCCGGCCGTGAAACGGGTGCCCAGCTGCCTGACAAGAATACTGCCAGCGGTGACTCGCTGCCCGCCAAAACGTTTTACTCCGCGACGTTGCGCATTGCTGTCGCGACCATTCTTACTAGTTCCCTGTCCTTTTTTATGTGCCATAACCGGTCTCCCGTTTTATCCTAAAGTGGTTATTTTAACTTTCATAAGTTCCTGGCGGTGTCCTACTTTACGCTTGTATCCTTTACGGCGTTTTTTCTTGAAGGATACCACCTTTTTACCGCGATGCTGATCCAACACCTCAGCCTCTACTTTGGCTCCCTCGACCGTGGGATGTCCCAGCGTCAAGGTAGTGCCGTCCGAAAGAGCCAGCACCTGATCGAATGCCACGGTTGAACCCGCCTCAGCCTCTAACAGCTCTATATCCAGTTCCGTGTTTTTTTCCACCCGGTACTGTTTACCGCCGGTAGCTATTACTGCATATGCTTCCATATCTTCCTCAATTCTACTCACCATTCTATGCCACAGTCTTCATCTCTTGAAAAGGGCGGAAAAGATTAAGCAACATTGGAATCCTTGTCAACCTCTGTATCACAAGAATCTTCTCCGGCGTGAGCCGACTGCTGAAGACTTTCTTCAGGCTGGGGCCGCAGCCCCACTTTGCGCTTCATGCATTGACTAATGCTGTAATCCATTTCATCAATAAAGCGCTGTATTCTGAAGCGCTCCGCATGCTTCCTTATGCGCTCACGATCCCAGTCGATCTGTCCCGCATAGTCCACCGCATCCACGAGATCATCCGCAGTTTGACGGTCGAAAAAGACCCCGCTCTCATTCTCTTTGACCGTTTCCAGGGCGCCGCCGCGGTGGAAGGCTATGACGGGTTTTCCGCAGGCCTGTGCCTCGACGGGTACAATGCCGAAGTCCTCCTCACCCGGAAAAATCAGGTAGCGGCAGTGGCGGTAGTATTCGCGTATTTCGGCATCTGTCTTCCACCCTGTAAATTCAATGGTACTGTTTGCCTTTTTCTTCAGCTTTTTCATTTCGCTTCCCACCCCGACAATTTTGAGCGGAAAACCCGATTTGTTATAAGCAGCTATGGCCAGGTCTACCCGCTTGTAGGGCACCAGCGCCGAGACGACCAGGTCATAGGAGCCGGGTTCATCCTTAGCCGACGGTGTATAGTAATCCGTATTGACCGGCGGATACACGACCTCAGAGTTGCGTCCATAGTAGTTCCATATGCGACGGCGCACATGATGGCTGATGGCCACAAAACAGTCGACCCGCTTAGAAGCCATATAATCCCATTTCCGCAGCTGGTGCAGCATAGGATTCAGCACCGCACGCTTGAGGGGGTTTTTTCCAAAATACTCGCGGTAAAATGTCCACGCATACCGCATGGGCGTGAAACAGTAGCACAAATGCGGAGTACCGGTGTCCGGATGTATACCTTTTGCCACACAGTGGCTGGTGCTGATGACCATGTCGGCCTCATCGAGCTCAAAGGCCTCAATTGCCCGAGGAAACAGGGGTAGATAATAACGGTAATATTTTTCAAACTTGGGATATCGCTGCAGTGAGCTGGTGTGGATAGGATGGCTGTTGATGATATCCGATACGGCCCCCGGGACATGGAGCAGAGTATATATCTGTGAGTTCGGAATGCCCCGGCACAGCAATTCCAGCACGCGCTCCCCACCCCGCATGCCGTTCAGCCAGTCATGCGAAAAGATGACCTGCATCTCTTTCCAGCGCTCCGGATATGTTAGTAACGTATTCATGTAAAACTATATATGTAACACAACCCCTATGTAGGGTCTACCCTATAGTGCCCTCTGTTCGAAACACCAGCGGTAAATATCCATTGTTTTCCGGGCTGTATGTGACCAGCGGTATGCAGCGGCATGCTCCAGCCCTTTTTGGCGCATATCGGTATATTGCGATTCATTCCGTAAAAGGTCCAGCATGGCCGAGGAAAGTGCCGCGGGGTCGCCAACATCTACCAGCCGGGCCGCACCCCCCCCCACCTCAATCTGAGAGCTGTTCCGGCCGCATATCACTGGCGTTCCCGAGGCCATGGCCTCCAGTATGGGGAGACCAAACCCCTCATACAGGGAAGGCAGGACCAAAACAGAGGCGGCGCGGTAGGCCTGAATGAGTTCCTCTTTAGTCACGTATCCACGCCATTGCACAGCATGCTCAATCCCCAGCGAAACCGCCCGACGGCGCGCCTCAGGATAGCGGGAGTCCTCCTCACCTATCAACATCAACTCAGTGCCGGGCTCCGACTGCACTACCTGAGCAAAGGCCGCCAAGAGGGTCTCTACATTTTTATATGGATCGAAACGGCCTACGTAAAGAAACGTGTGACGGCTTTTTTCTTCCAAGGGAAGCGGACTGTAGACGGGGTTCACGCCTTCCGGGACAGCAAACAGGCGGGGATCATCTCTTCGCAGACCGAACTCACTGACAACATCATGTAACGATGAATTACTCGGGGTAATGACCGCATCGGCACGCTCTACCGTTTCTTTCATCACTCTCTTGAAAACCGGGAAAAAGCGAGTCTTCATAGCCCGCGGCGTATAATGGGGAAACAGCAGTGGTATTAAATCATGGAGGGTTACAACACATGCACACGATCCCTTTCGATTTTTTGGAAAAGCGCGATAGGGAATCATGTAGTTGGGCGCATGATATACATCGACCCCCTGCTTCTTCAAGAGGGACGGTAACACCAACTGGCTTTTGAGCGAAAAAACTGAATGCGGAAAGATGCAGGATTCAATCCGGGAGCACCGGCTCATCTCTGTGGAGGAAACGGTTTGTGCCGCGACAGCCTCATCGTCAAAGAGCAACACCATTTCAACTGTTGAATCCAGCGCGGCCAGGGCTCCGATCAGTTCCCGAGTGTATGACCCTATACCCGATATTTTGCTGAAAATCCAGCGGGCATCAATCGCTACTTTCATACGGTATTCTCTCCGGCGACCCGGCGGTACACGTCCACTGTTTTGCGGGCTGTTCGCGCCCAGTCAAAGTGTCCCGCATGCTCTAGACCAATTTTGCGGAAAATGTCGCGCTGAGCAGTATCATGTAACATCGTTTCAACCGCATGCACCCAGGCCTCCACGGTACCACGGTCTATAATAACACCGGCGTTACCCACAGTCTCCGGAAGGGCGCCGCCCGCGGAACTGATCACCGGTGTGCCGCACGACATGGCTTCCAGCGGAGGAAATCCAAATCCTTCATAATGCGATGGAAAAACAAATATCTCAGCACCGGCATAGAGACCGGGCAAGTGAGATTCATCGACGAATTCCAGATAGTGTATGCGGTCACCTTTCTTCGAACTGTTTATGCGCTGCAGCGATTCCTCATACTTCCAGCCCTTCATCCCCGCGATCACTAAATCGCCGTCGAAATGATCCATTGCTTCAAATACATCGATTAGAAAAGGTATATTCTTTCTCGGCTCAACAGTCCCGACAAAGAGCAGGTAAGGACGTTCAAGACCCAGCATTTTACGAACGGCTTGAATGCGGCTTTCGGGAACGATATCAAAGGGTTGGCTGATACCCAGGTGTATAGCCGTTATCCGATCGGCATCGACCGCATAATGTTCGAGCACCTCTTGCCTGGAGAAATCAGAGACCACAATGATATGATCGGCCACCTGCACTGTTTGCTCCAAGCGCGTCGACAGGTAACGGTAGTTCTTCTGCTCCACGGTTTCAGGATGGCGCAGGAAGGTCACATCGTGCACCGTGACCACCTTTTTACCCTTTCGCAGAGGGGGAATAATAAAATTGGGAAAATGATAGACATCCGCAGCACCCGCAAACCATTCGTAGGGCGGCCATCGCCATTCCTTCCATACCTTCTGAACGAGGCGGCCCGGACACCACTGTACGGCCCTCTGTTCAACACCGGGCAGGGAAAAGGGCGAACCCAGTCGCTTGAAGTCAAAATAAAACACTTTGAGATCCAGTGCATCAGGGGTGGCGGCAAGATGCTGTGCAAGCTGATGCGTATAGCGCCCCACCCCGGCCCGAGGACCAATCGCCGACTGTATATCCATACATACTTTCACAGAGTTCTTCCGCCCTCTCTACATCATTTTCTGCAGGTTATAACACGTGGTTGAAGGAAGCAATCGATCCGCACAAAAATATATTGGCAAGGTATCTATCAGGTAACCCGATGTTATAGGCGGGGCAAAATTATGGTTGACGCAGTGTTGTATTTAAAGAATAAGGTCGTATATGGTACACGATCGGTTTTTTTATTATACGGGAACATTGGAGTGAAAGAGAACAGTAGTTATCAGGGCTTTCTTTTTGCGTACGAGCTGAGCGCTAGCTGTCTTTCACTTAAGTTTATGAGGTTCATCACGCTTCACCGCATCTGGCTCGAAGACGTCAAAACCATGCACGCGGCGCATACCGGAGAAATGCTGCCCAACCGGCTGAAGAGCCTTCACCGTATCCTTTACAATCGAATTTGGCCCGCTTTCGGATACAATACGATAGAAGCACCACGTTATGTAATCGAAATGAAA
This sequence comes from uncultured Verrucomicrobiota bacterium, assembly GCA_964464115.1. Classification (GTDB taxonomy): domain Bacteria; phylum Verrucomicrobiota; class Kiritimatiellia; order CAYTQP01; family CAYXEW01; genus CAYXEW01. Next base: position 10,485 of record CAYXEW010000044.1, on the reverse strand, counting down.
AATCAAACCAGAGTATTTCTGCGAATGAAATCCGGCTTTCATTACAAGGTCAGAACCGCCATCGGTCGCCTTACTTTTTTGGCAAAGGAACATAGCAGAATGGATCCGCTATGGGATCCCCTGGACTGATCAAAGCAACCTTTCAAGGGTCTTCCGCAGAATCTGTGGGTCAAGAGATGCGCCTGTGCCCTTGATCGTACAAGGGAGATAGGTGTGTACGAGTAGGTGTAAGAGTACGTTAGTTGCGATTCTGACCTGTTCTCGTTTCTCCAAACTTCGTTGCCACGCCACGAGCATTCGCACGACATCGGCGAGGACACCCTTGCCCTCACGAGACGTCGTCGAACTGTGATCTCATCATCGACTCCCGAGCTCTTACACCCCAATCTTTCCTTATCCATGCCCAGAAAATCTCGCTACGAGATATTTCCGACCCTTCGATCCGCTATTTTCCAACATTTCCAGCAAAGTCCAAGAAATCCTGCAATCCGCCAAGTCTCTTTTTACCCACAGACTCTTCGGAAGACCCCCTTTCAAAGCCATGAAGGCAGCGGGCCGGGGGAGCCGTCATCCAGCTTGCCCGATGTCGTCAACTGCTCTAATAACTGCACAACCGATGACTGATCACGCGGCAGCCGGGCTTTAACCGGAATAATATTGGATGAGTGATCAGAACGAAAAACGGTACTATCAAGCTGCAGATACTCAACCAGTTCCAGCAACTCAAGAACGGCTTCACGTTCTGAAAGCATCTCAAAACGGCCGGCAGCATACTCTTCATACAGTTTCGTTCCAGCAACCGGAATAACGCGAAGGGCTGAAAGCAATCGCGGCTGCATACGGTTTAACACGCCTGCCGTCACACGCGCATGTTCCAGACTTGAAGAACGCCCTGCCAGACCAATCAGCACCATCACCGATAACCTGAGGCCTGCCGCCTGAGATCTGACGCATGCGGCAATCATATCATCAACCGTATCCGGCTTATGCATGGATGTAAGAATTGAAGAAAGCCCGCTCTCCAGTCCCATATACAGCGTATGCAGTTTGAGATTCCTCATCGCCCTGAGCTCTTCATCCGTCTTCTCCAGAATCGAACGGCCATTGGCATAAAGACTGATGCGGCAGACTCGATTGAACCGCTTGTGAATACGCTCCAGTATGCGGATAAGGTCGTCTGCAGCTAAATGCATGATATCACCATCGGCGAGAAAAATTCTCGAGGCATCGGGAAAATGAGTAGCCCCCTCTGCGATAATCGCATCTGCTTCATCCGCTGTATGCACTACATACCGCATCTGTTTATACATGCCGCAGAAAGCACAGGTATTGTGCGGGCAGCCGTGAGCAAGCTGCAAAATGAGGCTGTCGGCTTCGGCAGGAGGCCGATATACAGGATGTTTGATCAAGTCATGCATAGAACGTATTGGAGGTAACTGTTTGAATTTTTATTGGGATATAGAACAAAAGCTGTTGCAAGGCAATGCCACATTCGTTATTCTTTCCGACCGTGAAGCGAGAATAGAAGGATTTTTATTATGGCTGTTAAACCGATTGAAGAACTGTCCAAGAAACTCAGAGATCTTTTCCAGAAAGCCGTAGCCGCCATGGAGCGGAACAACCTGGATTATGCTATTGATATATTTACGAATATCGTCGAGGCCGAACCCGAGGCTTTCGAAGCGAGAAAATGCCTGCGGCTCTGCGAGTTGAAAGAGGTGCAGGGGAAAAAGAGCGGGTTTCTGTCAACCCTGGCAGGTATTGGCGGTATGACAGCTGTGCAGAGCAAGCTAAACAAAGCTCCGCTGGAAGCACTCACAGCTGCTGAAAAGCTGTTGCGCAAGGATCCCGTTAACAAAACCTTTCTCAGGCTGCACGCATCTGCGGCAGAAGCGGCCGATCTCCCGGAAGTGGCTCTTCACTCTCTCGAAGTCGCCAAAGATCAGTATCCCAAAGATGTCGCTGTTTTGACCCGCCTTGGAGAGCTGTATAAAAAAGTGGGGGCCCCCTCCAAAGCAAAAGAATGCTATGAGACTATCGTTCAACTGAAACCAAAAGACCCCAAGGCGATTAAGGATTTAAAAGATGTCTCCGCCATTGATACCATGCAGCAGGGCGGCTGGAATGATGCCGGATCCTACCGCGATGTCATCAAGGACTCAGACGAGGCCAAGCGTCTCGAGCAGTCATCCAAGGCCGTGAAAACAGGACGGGACGTAGACGACCTGATAGTCGAAATGAAAGCAAAGATTGAAAACGAGCCCGACAACGTCAATTACAGGCGAGCCATAGCTGATCTGTATCTTAAAAAAGAAATGTACAGCGAGGCCATCGAGATGCTCGAAGGAGTTCAAAAAAGCTCCGGTGGTGGAGACCCCCAGGTGGATCTCGCAATCAGTGATATTCGGATTAAGGCGTTTGATCACGAAATCAAAGCATTGCTGGCAGAGGGTAAAAAAGATGAGGCCCAGGCTAAAGAGGAAGATAAAAATGAGGTCAAGCTGTCCGACGCCAGAACACGCGTAAAACGGTATCCCAATGATCTCGGGTTTAAGTACGACCTGGGAGTACTGCTATACGAAAAAGATGATATTACCGAAGCCATTCAGCAATTTCAGATGGCTCAGCGAAATCCGAAGCGGCGCATTAAGGCGCTTTACTATCTGGCTTTATGTTTTAAATCGAAAAAACAGTACGACATTGCCATGGAACAGCTCGAAAAAGCGGCAACTGAACTGCACGTCATGGATGATCAGAAGAAAGAAATCATCTATGAACTGGGGCTGGTAAATGAGGCCATGGGCAACATGGAAAAGGCGGTAAGCTATTTCAAGGATATATATGCTGTCGATATTGGCTACAAGGAAGTGGCTCAGAAAATCGAGAAAGCATATGAAAAATAGGCGCCGCAGAAGCAACTCCATGAAAAACGCTGTCGCGGTATTGCTGTCGACGGCGTTTTTATTGAGTTGTCAGCAAAAGAAATCCGACCTCCTTCCTGAAAATACATTTTCACTCATGACCTATAACCTGTACCATTACGGGTTAATTGACCGCGACAGAGACGGGCAATGGGATGACCCCAAGCCGGAGCTTGAAAAAAAACAGATTCTCGACACGCTGGCCAAAACGAGTCCCGATGTACTCGCCGTACAGGAAATCGGAAACCCTTTAATCTTTGATACTTTTATAAAAGAGCTGCGGCTTCGACAGCTTGAGTACCCGTATACCGCATATCTTCAGCGCGGTTATGCAGAACACAACTTGGCCGTATTAAGTCGCTTTCCCATCACTCAAAAAGTGTACCATACCAATGACTTCTACACATCAAATGGCGATAAACGCCACGTGACGAGAGGGTTTCTTGAGGTCGCTATAATGGTCAACCCCTCTTACCATTTCACACTGTGGGTCACCCATCTGAAATCGAAAGCCTACCACCGCTCCGGACAAACTGAAATGCGTAGAAATGAAGCCCGCATTCTGGCCCGCCATCTGAGCTCATCGCTCCAGCAGAAAGGCGATGTCAACTTGGCAGTAGTGGGAGATTTTAACGATGACTGCCTCTCGGCACCCGTGAAAGACATTCTGGAGCAGCAGCACTATACGCTCATTGATTTACGACCGCAGGATGACCGCGGTGAATACTGGACACATTACAGTCAGAGCGTCGACACGTACAGTCGCATTGATTATATAGCCGTCACACCTGGGATGATACGGGAACTGGTAAGTGACGGTACGCGGGTGGTAGCCGAGGCCAAAGGTTCCGACCATCGTCCCCTCTTGGCCGTTTTCAAATCAACGGATCAGTAAAAAGCCGGGACAGCTCTCATCTGGACTTCGGAGGAAAACTCTGAAGGCGATAGCGGCGCACCTCGTGCGGCGGAACTTGGTCTTTTATCGTAATTTGACGGCCTGTTCCCAAGATGCCCGCACCCGCACTTAATCGCTTCCAGTTGGACAGGGGCGTCGAGACACTTTGTGCATAAATTACCTGATAGCGCCAGCCCGGCTTTGTCTTCCAGGACAGCATGACGTCACTGCCGGCGCGGCTGACAATCAAGCTCGTACGTTCGGCCTGTTCATACGAGGACACGCGGGTCGTCGAACACCCGGACTGAATGAGCAACAAACCCAACAGGCACAGGCATGTTTTGAGGTTGAGCACTTTCATCAGATATTATTAGTCAGTTAGATCATCCACCATGACCGGCATATCCAGAATGACCTCCGCCGGAACAACCGATTCTTCTACTGCCTCGGGCCCGGGCGTTGCACCAACGGCGTCAGCCTCGGACGCTTCCAGACTATGTACGGACAGCGCTTCATCCGAAAGGTCGGCATTTTCTGCACCAACTTCTTCATAACCACTTTCGAAGGCACCTTCTGTTTCCGCATCCTGCAGTGTCTCCTGCTCAAGAAAACGCTCAAGTGATTGATCGTACCAACTCTCACGGCGGCGATCCTCATTGAGGTCCTGTAAGGTGAGCCGATAACGGGAAGCAAACCAAGCCCACTCCGCCCTGTTAAAATTTAAGAGCTTTCCCAGCGAATTGACGAGATCCGCTGTTTTCAGGACGGGAATATTCAACACGGACTGAGCCCAAGCGGAGTCTTCCGCGAGCGTGGGCGGCAACACTTGATCGTCACCTATCAGGATGACGCGAGCTGGCGTAATCTGTGCAAAATTGGCCTCTCTATAGTCACGCAGTGTGACTCTCAGCCATTCAGAACCACTCCAGATATACACAACCGGTATACCGTCGTCCGCTGTTTGATAACAGCCCAGCAACATTTGATAGTGCTCGGCGAGATCAAAACCCAGCTGCACCACAGTGTAGCGCCGGGGCACCATCAACAATGTCGGAACATCCCGGTTCACCATGCCTGCCGAAACAATGGCCGGAAACAGCATGGCCGCAAGCGTCACCCCCCATACTGCATTCTTCAGTCTTTTCATAACCCGAACCTTCCTCTGTCCATATACAATAACACAGCTATAATCTGCTTTTACTCTGCGGCTGCAGTCGAAGCCTGTCTGGAAGCGAGCTCACTGTCAATCATAAGTAAAGCTCTACCATCATCACCGACAAATTTGAGTTTGGCTACAATGGCTGATACGTTGGACTCTTCCTCCACCTGCTCTGAAAGATACCATGACAGAAATGTATTGGTGGTATGATCCTTCTCTTCCACAGCCAGATCAACCAGATCATTGATGCAGCGCGTAATAAACTGTTCGTGCTCATACGATTGCTCAAAAACGGCAACAGGAGACGCGAAATCTTTCGGAGGTTCCTGAATAGCCTGCAGATGAACGCGACCGCCCCGGTCCTCAATAAAGGAATACAGTTTCATTGCGTGTAGTATTTCTTCATCATATTGAAACCGAAACCAGTGGGCAAAACCATCCAGACCCAAACTGGAACAATACGCAGACATCGACAAGTAAAGATAGGCCGAATAATATTCGTTATTGAGCTGGCTGTTCAGTGCATCACACATTTTTTCATTCATTTTTTTCACTCCTGCTTAATTTATCATGACATGTAAGTACTTAAGTAAACCTCACTAGTGAGTAAAATTCAAGACATGCGGGAATTTAATATTGCATAGTTCAACTGCCCTGCCCTATACAAAAGGGATGTCTATGCAAATTGTAATGGCGGGTGCGGGTGCTTTTGCCTGCCCGGCGCTGATTAAATTGAACGAGGTATACTGCGGACAAATCCCCCTGGTTATTACCCAGCCAGACCGGCCGGCAGGGCGAAAACGTTTGTTGCAGCCATGTCCCGTGAAGGTGGAGGCGGAAAATCTCGGCCTGCGCATCAATACACCGGAAACAATTGGCAGTCCGGATTCACTGAACCTGTTGAAACAGATACGTCCTGACTTACTGGTCGTATGCGATTACGGGCAGTTTCTTCCTTCCTGCATCCTGAAAACTGCAAAGCTGGCTACCGTTAATATTCACCCCTCACTACTGCCCCGCTATCGGGGGGCAGCTCCCATACCCTGGACGCTCGCTAACGGCGACACGGTAACCGGCAACACAATTCTGCACGTATCCGAAAAAATGGATGCCGGAGATATCATCCTACAAAAACAAAAAGTGCTGCGCGGAGACGAAACGGCCGGTGAGCTGGAAAAGGTGATGGCAGAAGAGGGTGCGGAGCTTTTGATCCGAGCCATAGAACTGTTGGCACAAGGAAAAGCAGAACGCATTCCGCAGGACGAAAAAAAGGCCGAGAAGGCCCCCAAACTTAGAAAAGAGGACGGACACCTGAACTTTAACCTGACGGCTGAAAAACTGTATAACCGGGTCAGGGCTTTCAACCCTTGGCCGTCCTGCTTTTGCAGGGATCATAAAGGGCAGCTATTAAAAGTCCATCATGCCGCAATTCTGAAAGAGGACGGGCCGGCGGGCACCGTACTGAAACTGACTCCGCAAGGCCCGGCCATCGCAACGGGCAGCGGGTCCATCGTTCTCAAACAAGTGCAACCGGCGGGTAAAAAAATGATGAGCGGAGAGGCCTACTGCAGAGGCTATCGCGTCAACGAGGGAGACCTTTTTACGTAGTCAGAAACCATGCTGTACCCGTAAAAGGCGTTACGCCCTACTTTCCCAATTGCTCCTTCAGCTGATCAATACGGGCCGGAAGTTCACTGTTTTCAGACCCTAGGCGAACGGCTTTCTCCCACCACTCCAGAGCGGCATTCAACTCATTCAATTTCAAATAGATGTCCCCCATATGCTCTACGATGGTCGGGTCCTCCGGCAGCATGGTTTCGGCTTGCTGAATCATTTCGAGCGCCTTTTCATACTTCCCCTCCTGATAATAGATCCAGCCCAACGTATCAATAAAGGCGGCACTCTCCGGGTTAAAAGTCAGCGCCGTTTTAACCCATTCCAACGCCTGACCCAGCTTTTGTCCTTTTTCGGCCCACATATAGGCCGCATAATTATAAGCCTCGGCGAACTGCGGTTCGACCTCAATAGCCTTCATGAATTTTCCCTCAGCAGCTTCCAAGCGCTTGAGTCGCTCCAGTGTCGCGCCATACCAGAAATAGAATTGCGCTTTAAAAAGGGCGGGCTTTTGATCGAGAGCGGGCGGCAAAACACGTTCAAATGTGACCAGGGCTGATGCATAATTTTTATTAAAATGGTGGCATAGGGCGATGTGATAATCGAGCGCACTGTCGTCGGCGTTGTGGTTCATGGTTGATCGCGCACGCTCCATCAGTTCAAGCAGGCCGGTATAGTTGTCATTCGTTACGTAAGAAGCGGCCACATCAAAATAGAGAGATAGAAACCGGATATCATTCGTAAGTTGAATCGACAGCAGTTCAGCCGCCTGATCGGTTTCTCCCAGCTTATCACGCGCATAGATATAGTGTATATGGAAGGATGGCCGAGGCGGCTTTGACAGATGACCCAGGGTTCGGTCAAAAAATCGGACAGCCTCATCAAAGGCCCCTTTCTTCAAATAGAGATGGCCCGTAAATTCGAGCAACACGGCGTCCTCCGGAAAGTATGGTAGCGCTTCCTCCAGTATGGCGACAGCTTTGTGGACATCATCCTCGTACAAAGCAGCCATTCTGAGATAGGGCTCACTACCCTGCCAACCGTCATCAATCGATTGCCGATAGAACCCGACTGCTGCATCCGGGTGGGCGGCCTGAGCCAGGGCATCCCCCATGCGTAACGACAGCTCACCAGGGAGCGGGTTGTCGCCGATGACTTCCTCCAGGGCCTGCAGAGCTTTTTCATTCTGATCTGCCCCGATGTAATAGCGGATCAACCGCCGGACGACGCCAGCATCTCTCGACAGAAGCGCGGCAAGATCCTCCGTCACGTCGGCGGCCTCCACAAAACGTTCCTCACGCGCCAATAATTCTCCCAGTATATAAAGTAAATCGCCTGCAGACGGGTAGCTCATCCTTGCCTTTTTCAGATGCACAATAGCCCGTTTACGGTAGGTCGAAGAACGTTCATCTCTTTCATCCAGAGCGGACTGATGAGCCAGTAATTCACCGAGTAACCGATGGATTTCTCCAGGGTTGTCCACGAGATCCAGACATGCTTCCAGGCCCGCGACGGCCTCATCGACCTTTCCTTCACTCATCAACATCCCGGCTATCTGCTTATGTGTTTCAGCATCAGCGGGAACCCTTTCGACAATGGACTCGGCCAGCTCAGTAGCTTGGTCCAAATCCCCCATCTTAAAATAGATACGCACGACCTCGCGCAGAACTTCAGGATCATCTTGTGCCGCGGCCATGATACGCTCCAGCAGGCTGCGCAAATGCTTTTCCAGCGCACCGTTTGCAGTCGTATCAGCAGGCACAAACTCTTTCAAAGCGCGTACGAGATCCAGCGTATTGGTACTTCTGCCCAGCCCTTTTTCTAACGTACGGAATGAGCTTTTCCAGTCATCGCTAGCGTAAACCAAGCGGGCCGTTTCGATATAGGCGTGAACATCGGCGGGATCCATTCTCATGACGGCAGCATACTGCTCCACAGCCTCTTCTGGATTGCCGGACATTTGGAGTAAAACGCCCAGCCATCGGTGCGCGGAGACAACACCATCGTGGTCGGTAACCTGTTGTCGGAAAAAGGTGACACCCTCATCAAGGCGATCGGCATCAATGTAGGCAATGGCGAGCTCCCTGTACAGCGTTTCATGGCCTGGCTCCAGAAGAAGAGCCTGCTGATAAGCCTCGATAGCTTCATTCGTATTTCCGGAAACAGAGGCCTGCACTGCACGGCTATAGAAAGACAAAGCTTCAGCGCGATTCAGCGCCGAAGCCCCCAGAACGCCATCGTGTTTTGAAATAGACGCATCATGCAGTCGCGCAACACAGCCTGCAAACAAAAGGACACCGAACAAAGCTGACGCTTTGCAGCACACTGTTGCGGCATTCTTCCATGCTTGCAAGATGGAGACTCCTAATCCCTGAAACCGGCAGACGATCATGTAACCGCCTGCCGGCAGTAGGATTATTTACTCTTTTTATGGCGATCCGCGCGCAAACGTTTTTTACGTTTATGCTTCGCCATCTTCTTTATTCTTTTCTTCTTAATTGAACCCATTCGTTCTCCCCGGTGTCGCCAGCATTCGGGCGACTCCATTCACTCTGTTAAATCAGGATACAACCTTATTCAGACCGATCTCGATAATACCTTCAGCCCCGGCCTTTTTCAACTCGGGAACAATTTCTCGAACCACATGCTCATCAATGACGGTCTCGACCGAGTACCATTCATCCTTTGAACTGAGCTGGTTCATTGTCGGGGCATGCAGGGCCGGAAGCCGCTCGGTGACCGCATCCAGATTCCCTTTGCTCACATTCATTTTGAGCAACACTTTATTCTCTGCTGTGAGGACCGATTTCAGCAGCAGCGCAATTTGTTCTATCTTATTGCGCTTCCACGGGTCCTGCCAAGCATCTTTATTGGCAATAATTTTAGTTGTCGACTCCATCAGGGTGTCGACAATGCGCAGGTTGTTGGCGCGCAGCGAAGAACCGGTCTCTGTAATTTCCACGATGGCATCTACCAGCTCAGGCGCCTTTACCTCGGTGGCACCCCATGAAAACTCGACATCAGCATTCACATGATGCTCTTCAAGAAAAGACTTGGTCAGCCCCACAGCTTCTGTTGCAATACGTTTACCCTCCAAATCTTTTACAGACTGGATTGGAGAATCTTTGGGTACAGCCACAACCCAGCGCAATGGTTTGCGGCCCACTTTACCGTACACCATATCGGCAACTTCTATCACATCTGAACCATTTTCAACGACCCAATCATAACCAGTAATGCCGGCATCGAGCATACCGTGTTCCACATAACGGCTGATTTCCTGGGCCCTGATAAGGCGGGCCTCGATTTCCTCATCATCGACAGAGGGTATGTACGAGCGCGACCCGGAACGAATCCGAAAACCCGCTTTACGCATCATTTCAAAAGTCGTTTCCTGCAAACTGCCCTTTGGCAAACCTAATACAATTGTTTTTTCCATAATAAAATCCAAGTAAATCCACAAATCAGAGCGGCGCATAGTAAAACATCAGATGCACCACGTCCAGCAGGTTCGGCACTTTTTTTAATTTAGAGGAGTCAGGCCTGAACATATAACATGTAGCTCCTTAATCAAAGATTGTTTGAGTAAATGAGTCGATAATAGTGCATGGCGTATAGCCCATTCCAAGCATTGTAAGTGTTCAGGGGTTCAGCGTTTAGAGTTCGGGCTGGAAAGATTCAGTGATCAGTGGCATAAGGCAAACGGCCAGCAAGGGCTTTTACCTGAACACCTGAACTCTCGCCCTCAGAAAACGCTGAACACGCAAAACGCTATTTCACACGGGGTTCCTCGTAGAATTTCGTGGAAGATGAAAAATAGTGACGGTTAATGGAAAGGTCCGTAGCTGCAAGACTTGAGAGCTTTGGCTATAGTAACTATGCCAAAGCCCTTGTAA